>DAOUAU010000202.1:0-9406 GCA_034433195.1 Dehalococcoidales bacterium | reverse complement strand
ATCTTTAATCGCCTCATTAGCAGATTGTAAAGTTAAATACATGTTAATCCCGGTATCCCCATCAGGAACAGGAAAGACATTCAGAGAGTTAACTTCATCGATCTTTTTTTCCAGGGCAGTTTCTGCGGATTTTAACGCTTGCTTCAAGGCCTGGCCATTGTACATTGTCTGAGCGTTCACGTTCTTTACCTCCGATATTCAGTTGAACCAAATCACCCGGGTTCTTTCTTCAATCAGGTAAAAGAAACATTTACCTAGTTATTCTAGGTATCACAGGTCAAATATAGCACCCTTATAGCGTGCTGTCAATTACATATTAAATAACATTTTTTAATCAATTCACACTGTTGTTGTCGCTGGAGCCGGAAATTCCCACTCCGCGTAAAAAGTGGTAAAACTGATCACAGAAAGGAAAATGGTATCAGATTCCAGGGAGTCAGAATCCGGTGGCCAAAACCATTCCCTATTTTAATAAAAGGCTTTTACAGCATTCCATGAGCAAACTTTTATCAATGGCAGCGGAGTGAAGTTTCAGGTTCGGTGAAAATGCCTAATCTAAAACCATCATCACTTTGATAGCATCTTTATCATTTTGCTGGGTCAGGAAGGCTTCTTTGATTTTTTCCAGGGGGAACCGGTGTGTTATCATTTTTTCTGTGGATACGGTGCCATTTTTTAGCAGTTTAACTGCACCGGGTAAATCCCAGCGTAAACCGCAGCCGATCAAAGAAAGATCGTTGCCGGCTATCAGTGAAGGATTCCAGGTTACGGGTTGTTCGTAGAGACCTACCACGTCAATGATGCCGCCGCGGTGGGTCATTTGCAGAGCTTGATTGAAAGCAGTCTCATTTCCGGCGCATTCATAGACGATATCTGCTCCTTTGGTAGCGGTGGCTTTCATGACACTCTGGACAACATCATCCCGGGCGGCGTTCACTACCACATGCGCGCCTCCCTGTTTGGCCATTTTCAAACGTAAATCCCGCCGTCCGCTGGCGATAATTTGCCTGATACCTCTGGCTTTCAGGATTTGAATCACACAAAGACCAATAATTCCCAATCCGATCACTACTGCGGTATCTTCCGGCTGTGGTCTGGTCTGATTGACGGCGTAAAGAGCTACTGCCAGAGGTTCGGCGGTGGCCCCAACCTGATATGATATTTAATTCGGAAGTTTGGCCGCGTATTCACCGATTTTAAAAGCCGGCACAGCGCAATATTCAGAGAATGCTCCGGGAACAGCATATCCCACAAAACGCAATTGTGAACAGCGGATATATTGACCATTGCGGCACCAATAGCATTTTCCGCATCCACGCCCGCCGGCGGCCACTACGCGGTCGCCTATTTTTACTCCGGTCACCTGACTACCGATTTCCGCCACATCTCCGCTGAATTCATGTCCCAGCAGTGTTCCATCTTGTTTCCAGCTATTAAAAAAATGTAAATCCGAACCGCAAATTCCGCACTCTTTAACTTTGATAATGACGCTGTCCGGTTCGATTCTGGGATAGGGAATATCCTCTATCCGGAAGTCCTGAGGGGTGTGAAAAATAGCCGCTTTCATGTTTACCTCCACAGACCTGATATCAATTTTTCCGGACGGGTTAAGACCGTTCTGCGTCCGCCGTAGCGGTCGGTATCATACTGGGTCTTGATATCAACCAGATTCAATCTGCCAATCACATCTTTAAGGGCATGCGTAGTGATCACCCCGTTTTTCTGTACCACCATATGCCCGAATTTTTTCATGATAGCCATTTCTACGGCGGCGATTCCGAAATAACGCCCCATTTTGCGGTCCATAGCGGAGGGTGACCCGCCGCGTTGTAAATGACTGAGGGACAGACTGCGGGTTTCCAGACCGGTAGACTTCTGAATTTCATCAGCCAGGAATTCGGCTATACCGCCCAGAGCTTTCTGGCCGAAACCATCCATCTCAAGACTCTTAACAATTTCTTTTCCGTGCAAAGGCTTGGCGCCTTCAGCAGTCAAGATAATTTCATATCGGGCGCCTTTGCGCTTGCCATCCAATATCAATTCATTCACTCTGTCCAGAGAAAAATCCCATTCCGGAATCAAGGTCAAATAAGCCCCGCAAGCTTCTCCGCCTTCCAGCGCCAGCCATCCGGCGCTGCGGCCCATAGTTTCAACCACAAAAATCCTCTTATGTGAACCGGCGGTAGTACGCAACCGATCAATTTCTTCTACAATAACGTTTAAGGCGGTATCAAAACCCAGAGTGTAATCCGTTTCAGGCAGGTCATGGTCTATGGTTTTAGGAATACCGATGATGTTCACGCCAGCTTGAGACAGACGGGAGGCGATGGACAAAGTGCCGTTGCCCCCGATCACGATTAACACATCCAGACCAAGTGCTTCGATGTTTTTAATAACCAGATCAGCCCGGTTGTTTTTAGCGTCATATGGACTGTAGCGGGAAGTTCCCAGCATGGTGCCGCCGTACCGGTCCCAGGTACGGACGATATCTTCATTCAGTTTGATCACATGTTCGTCCGGATCAGCTCTCAGCGGGTTTTCACAGGACAGTCCTATAAAACCGTCCCGGATGCCCCATACTTCATGACGGATACCCCGAGCCTGGGCCAGGCGTTCATCGAGCGCAGTTTTAACTACCCATTTCAGGGCAGAATTCAATCCGGCACAATCACCACCGCCGGTCAAAACTCCAATGCGGCTTTTTTTCATAGTTTTATTCCTCTGTAATAAGTAAATCATAAAGCATCATACAACAAGCTTCAACCACCGTGATATTGGCATCAGCGAAGCATTAAAAATGAGTTTTATGGCAAATTGACAATATGGTTTATAACATATAAACTATTTATATAATATCAATAACTATATTCAGGTAAACTTAGTAGAACCATCAACTCAATCTGGTACGCTTGGGAGGGAATGATGTTAAGATGCCGGAAGAAGGATAAAGAGACTGTTATACAGGAAATATTGGTCAATCTGATGAAATTCCAGCGCGTATTTTCTCACCCTGACCTTGATCAGTGGCGGCGTTTAAGCGTGCCGATGGCGCAATTAAAAAGCCTGTTTCTGATTGTCAACCGGCACGGGGTTAATTCTCATTCTCTGGCGCAAGATCTGGAGGTTACGCCCGGTAATGTCACTGGTATTATAGACCGTCTGGTAGAGCAAGACCTGGTGATACGCAAACCGGACCCGCAGGATCGCAGGATTATCTGGTTGGAGGCTACTCCACAGGGTAAGGATCTGTTGAACAAACTGAGGGAAGATCATTCCAAGCTGATTGCTCAAATACTGGGGTTGATGAAGGTTTCAGATCTGGGTGCTCTGGCTTCCGGTTTGAAAGGGCTGGTTGAAGCGGTTGAATCTCATCTTGATGAGCTTAAAGCCTTAAAATAAGCAACAAATATTAGACTGTCTGGACAAGGAGTTATCTTGAAATGTGGTATCTGACCAAGCTGGCTCTGCGCAATCGCGCAGTAACACTGTTGGTAGCTCTGGCGGTAGCCGGAGCTTCGATTTGGGCGTTGATCGGTTTGAAAGTCGAATTGATTCCCAATATTGAGTTTCCTTACCTCAGCATTGTCACCGTATACCCGGATGCTAATCCTGATACCGTAGCGCAGGATGTCAGCGGCCCAATTGAAAACAGCATCTGGAATACCTGGTCCCGCAATGGATTACGGCATGTTACTTCCACCTCATCAAAGGGCATGTCGATTATCATGGGTGAATTTGAATTTGGCACGGACATGACAAAGGTGATTACCGGTATTCGGGCAGATATTGAAAAATTGAATCTGCCAGCGGCAGTGACCGATCTTCCCAGATTAAGCGGAGGTAAGACCCAGAATCCTCAAATCATTCCTATCAATATGAACATGATTCCGCTGGTCAGTTTGAGTGTCACTGGCAGTCTGCCGCTGGCTCAATTGAAATCAATCGCTGATAGCCAAATTGTACCCCGTTTGCAAACGGTGGAAGGCGTATTGAGAGTGGATACGGAAGGCGGACAGTCAGAACAAATCATCATCGCGCCGGATCCGGCTCTGATGAATGCCTATTCTGTTTCGTTGTCCAGAATCGAAGCCTCTTTGGCTCCTGCCTACGATTCACTGGATAAAATAGCCGGTACGTCCTTAGGGCTGCCCGGTGTATATCTCAAAGATGTTGCCTCGATAACTTACGGACCCCCTCCACTTAGCACCATTACGCGGACTAACGGAATACCCAGTGTCGGAATTTCTATCACAAAAATGGAAAAAGCCAATACTGTTGAAACGGCGCGGGCGATTAATCAAGAGCTTGAGATAGTTAAAAATCAGTTACCGGCCGGAGTGGAGATAGTTTCTGTCTTCGATCAATCTGAATACATTACTACCAGCATCAACGGGTTATGGGAGAAGGCCATTGTTGGCGGCGTGCTGGCGATTATCGTGGTTTTTATCTTCTTGATGGCGGGCAAGCCTTCTCTGATTACCGCGATCTCTATTCCGCTCAGTGTTTTGATCGGTTTTCTGGGTATGCGGGCAGCCGGTGTAACCATTAACTTGCTGACACTGAGCGCCATGTCCATCGCCATTGGAAGACTGATTGATGATAGTATCGTGATGGTGGAAGTTGTTTTCCGGCGGCGCCAACTTGGACAGCATTTTAGAGAGGCGGCGATAGAAGGGGCCAAGGAAGTGGCTAACCCCATTACCACGGCTTCATTAGCCACGGTGGCCATCTTTATTCCCTTGATGTTCGTGGGCGGTATTGTCGGTGAGATGTTTATTCCCTTCGCTTTGACGGTCACTTTTGCCATGGCCGGTTCTTTGCTGGTAGCTTTATTCGTGGTTCCGGCGCTTTCACAGTTTTTAGTTGGCCGCAATACCAGGGTTCGTGAATCCAGAGACAATTGGTATCAGAAAATTTATGTGCGTTCGCTGAAGTGGGCATTAGCGCATCGTCTGGTGGTTATAGTTATCTCCCTGACTTTGCTGGTTGGCAGTCTGGGTTTGATTCCGGTGATCGGTACGTCTTTTATGGCCGGAATGGGTGATAAAATGATCACCGTGAACATTCAGAAGCCGCCCCGTACGGATATCAAAACCACCAGTTCAGTGGCCGAAAAGATTGAAGGTCTGATGATCGGTAACCCGGCCATCAAGAGTTTTTATACCAGTGTGGGCACTGGTACTTCTATGCAGGGTATCATGGCGGCCGCAGCCGGGGGTGGGAATAATACCGCTACGATTGAGATTTATCTGAAATCCAGCGCGGATCTGAAAAAGGAAGTTAGAGCACTGGACGAAGCCTGTCAAAAATTGAATGCCAACGCGGTGATTAAAGTCACTGAAGGGGAATCGGGTGGCGGCATGGGTATTGGTGGGGCGGCGGTCAGCCTGTCAGTGCAGGGGAAAAATCAAGATGACGTGGCATTGGTGACTAATCAGTTGATGGAGAAATTGAAAACTCTGGATGGTTTGAGCGATCTGACCAGTGATTTGACCACAGTGGTTCCCAGGTTGAATATTGCGCCTGATACCGCCAAAGTAATGTCTTCCGGTTTGACTATGGAACAGATGTCCCGCATGCCCCAGGAATTCTATCTGTTAATGATGGGTGGCCTGGTGCCCAATAGCCGCCTGCAATCCGGGAATGATAGCTACTTGATTCATTTGAAAGGCATCGCACAAGACCTTTCAGGGGTGGAGCAAGCCATGAACCTCAGAATCGGCTATCCTGAATCCGTGGCACTGGGAGATGTGGCAGATATCAGTATACAGTACTTGCCATCTCATATCGGTCATACTGATACCGCTCTGTCAGCCAGAGTCAAGGCTACCATCACTGTCAAGAATGTCGGAGCTGTCAATGCCGCCATTCAAAATATTATCCAAACTCTGCCTGACCATCCCGGGGTGGAAATCAAAGAGGCCGGTATCGCCGAGCAGATGAATGAGACCTTTAGCCGCATGGGCATAGCCATTGTTATTGCCATTTTCATCGTATTTCTGATTGTAATCCTGATGATGCGCTCAATTCGCAACCCCTTGATGATTATGGCCAGTTTGCCTCTGGCGGTGATCGGGGCTTTTGTGGGATTGGCCATCAGCGGCTACACGCTCAGCGTTTCCGCCATGATGGGTTTGCTGATGCTGGTAGGCATCGTTTTAACCAACGCCATCGTGCTGATCACCATGGTAGAAGAATTACGCCGGGGCGGAAAAAGCATTCAAGAGTCTCTGATTGAAGGCGGCAAGACCAGAATCCGGCCAATCCTGATGACCGCCCTGACTACCATTTTTGCGATGGTACCAATAGCAGTGGGCTGGGGCGCCGGATCAATGTTAGCCTCTGAGCTGGCGGTAGTGGTGATAGGAGGTCTGTTCAGTTCGACATTGTTGACCTTGCTGGTTATTCCGGTCATTTATAGTTTTTCTCATAAGACCAGGTGAGAAATATCGGGGCCTGGCTTTAAAAAGGCCAAGCCCTGTAAATTAGCGGGCGGTTTCGGTCAAGCGTTTGACCTGATAGCGTTTCAGCAGCATGACTGTTAATAACAGTAAAGGGTAAACCGGAAGAATACCCAGACCTTTATCTATTAATAGAGTGAGTGAAACGGTACTGAGACAAAATACCGTAGCGAGGCCTGACTTTCGGGTGAATAATAAAAACAAAAATCCTACCAACAAACCAACAAACAATTGCCATGTCACCAGGGCGATCAAAATGCCCAGAATAGCGGTGGCGCCGAGGCCACCTTTGAATTTAACGAAAATTGACCAGTTGTGTCCAGCCAGGGCTGCCAGTCCGGTCAGCATCATAATATTCAGATTACCCTGGCTAAAATAACTGGCCAGCAGCACCGCTGCCAAAGTCAGCATTGAATCGCATAAAACTACCAAAAAGAATGGCAATAAGCCAAACTTTTGATAGACTTCGGAGGCGCTGACCCGTCCATCCGGTTCTTTGCGCATGTCTATGCGGCCGATAATCCAGGCGATGATGCTGGCGCTGTTGATAGAGCCTAGAAAATAACCCAGAGGGATACATATCAAAGACTGCATCATGTCGTCAGTACCTCCTGGCCAGAGACTCACTTTGTATCAGTCTGTATCAAGAACAAATATACAACAATCAGTCCAGTTATATCAATATCCAACCAGACAAATTGGAGACAGGCACGCGCTCAGGACGGAACATCCATTAACAATAGTATTCAGGAAAGAGTCCCGGGAGAAAGAAGCCTCTTCTCAATATCCTGACAGAACCTGTTCAGATCCCGGAATTCCTGATATCCTGTGCGTTATCTGGTTAGCTGGACTTATATTCACTGCTCCGTGCCCTTTTTGCGGCTGGTGTCGCCATTAGGGTGCGCTTATTCCAAATTCCAGAGCTTGAATAGCTTTTTATAAAAATCAGGCCGTGGGAAATCCGGCGTCATGGTGAGATCCCGTGTCAAATGGGCGGGCGGTGAGAAGGCTGCCATTTTCTCCAGGCCGTCTACCAGAATCTGAATTTTCTCTATTGGCAGGCTAAGAATGATCTCATCTTCCCTGGCTCCGGCACGGTGGCTTTCACCCGGGTCGGGCAATGTAATTCTTATCTGACCGCTCAGCATGGTGGGAACCACCGCGTAAACGCAAGAATCAATGGGATCAAATTGAGAGTTAATCAAACCTTGACCGCTGAATTTGATGATCATCAGTATCTGGCGTAATTGAGCGGTATTGGAATAGATCAAGACCATGTCCGGCATGAAACTGACAGTGGTTAAGGGAGCGCAGACCATCCCGACATATTGACCTGGTTCCAGCCGCGGCAGTATTTCAGCCTGATGGGCCGTTTCCGGAATAGTCATGGCGGCCCGGTGGTCGGTAAGACCATATCCCAATAAGGGCCCCCAGCACCAGTGATCTTCTCTGGTCATGCTGACGGTCAGTCCATGGCGGCGGGAAAGCGTAAAAGCCTGACACTGGGCCAGATGCTGCCCTTTGTCTTTCAGCGGCCGGAAAGAACCGGCCGGGATTTCCGATTCCTGCCGCAAGAATTTGAGAGCTATGGGAGCGCTCTGCAACCCCAATTCACTGACAAGCTTTTTGCCTGCGCCTTGCAGTTCCGTATAATGCGTCATGTTGCGTTTACTCCTGACGAATGATAACCGCTTTGAGAGAATCTTATAGATCAAGATATAGATCTGTCAAACCGTGGGATTTCAGTTCAGATAGCTTTTTACAGTTCATGCGATGATTTCAGGGTACACAGGCGAAACACCTGTGTCACAGCAGTATTCCCAAATCCGCCATCTTTTGTGCCTGATGGCATCAGTAGTTCTTTTATCAAATTATTGCGATGATTCCAATCTCGAGATAAATTGATAGATGGTGAATTCAGGTGTTAGTCAAACCTTGACCGCTACCAACCAGGTACAGTGTCTGCCGAACGGCGTTATTGAAACCAAATCCTGGCAGCAGACAGAAGCCATGCTGTACCAAATACATTGAGTAATCTCTGCGGCGAAAAACACCTTCCATTTACCACATCGTGCTACTATAACGGGGAAAAGCCGCATCCGGCAGACGAACTTGTTCCGGGTTTATCTCTCAGCGCCAGGTCCGGCTGAAATCATAAAATTCCCTATTGACTTTTAGCAGTATATTGTAATAACATTAATTCACGTTTGATTATATCAGAATTGAATAATTCAATATATGTATACTCATTCTGATATTTATGCCTCGGAAGTACCGGTTTTAACGCAATCTTCGCCCCGGCAGCATCGATGTCTAAAAGGATTTTTACCCTGGATGGTCCAACATGGGAGGATTCTACACAAAAGCACCAACCGTGCAGGTTATTGATGTGGTCAATTTACTAATAATCGGAGACCACTGGCTGGATAAAAATATTTGAAAGGAGGTCAACTATCGGAGAGAGGTTTCTGGTTAAGGTCTGAGAGCAACATCAAAGATTTTAATGAGGGAGGAGAATGATGAAGTCACCGTCACGAATTTATACCCGGTTTGTGGCAATCGTTTGTGTGCTGGCTATGTTGATAACGATGACCGGTTCAGCGGTTGCGGCAGCCAGCGCGGAGCCATTATCCAGGGTGGAATTAAAAAACGTTATTATTCTGATCGCGGACGGCGCCGGTTTTAACCATTTCCTGGCAGCCGATTATTACCAGTACGGCGAAACCGGCAAGCAAGTCTATCAGAAATTTCCGGTTAAACTGGCAGTCAGCACCTATGAATATGAGTGGAAGACCTGGAATACAGCTGGTACAACTCCACTCAGCTTTGAAATTTTTGGATTTGACACGAACTCGTTCTGGAGTGACTTCGGTTATGCCATCCAGACTAACCCGCTGAACCCGGCGTTCATCAATAATGCCACTGACTCCGCCTCTTCCGGTACG
>DAOUAU010000201.1:0-2209 GCA_034433195.1 Dehalococcoidales bacterium | reverse complement strand
CCACGGTTGGGGAGGGGAATTTCCAAAGACCCATATCATGTGGGCCAAACAATTGGAAATCAGCAGTGCTGATTCTGAAATGGCCTACTGGTTCCTGAATTCATTGAATTATGCCAAAAACCTGATCATCATCGATCCACGGGCTAGTGCCTTTGCTACGCGCGCCACTCTCTGGCTTCAACCCCGTCCTGGAACTGACAGCGCACTGGCGTTGAGCATGATGAATGTGATTATCAATGAGGGGCTTTATGATAAAGAATTTGTAGAAAAATGGACTTTCGGTTTTGAAGAACTGAAAGAGCGCGTCAAGGACATGACTCCTGAGAAAGCCGCGGCCATAACCTGGGTACCCAAAGAGAAAATAATTCAGGCTGCCCGCCTTTTTGCCATCGATACGCCCGGCTGTATTCAGGTAGGAAGTTCTCTCGAACGCCAGGCCAACTGCGGATATACCTTACGGGCTATCACCTGCCTGATGGGCTTATGCGGTAATATCGAACGGCCCGGTAGTATGATTAGCTGGGTCCTTCCGGCGACCGGATTGATCGAAGATTTTTATCTTCAAATCCCGCTATCAGATGAAACCAAAAAGAAGATTATTGGCGGAGACAGGTTTAAGCTGGGCGCTGCCCGCACCTGTAATCCGGATACCCTGATCAAAAAAATCATCTCCGGAGAATCTCCGATCAAAGTCTGGTTCAGCGTTGGCGGTCAGCAGATTGTGCATCTGGCCAATACCAAAGAAGTAGTTGAAGCTATCAAGAAAGTGGATTTTCTGGTGCATTGCGACCTGTTTATGGGCCCCATGGCCGAAGCTGCAGATATTGTACTGCCGGCCGCTCACTGGCTGGAACTGGATGATATCTATGACATGCACCCCCGTTTCATGATCGAAGCCCATAACAAAGTGGTAGAGCCTCCGGGAGAAGCTAAATCCGACCTCTGGATTTTTAACCAGCTCGGAAAACGGGTAGCTCCCGATTACTGGTTTAAAGATGAAGAAACCTGCCTTGATGAAGAACTCAAGAAAGGCAATCTTCAGTGGAAGCAATTCAAAGAACGGCTGGTCAGCGGCTGCTGGGGCAAAGACCAGGTCTATTACAAGTATAAGACCGATTATTGGAAAAAAGGCGGCGGTTTTCCAACTCCAACCGGTAAATTTGAATTTTATTCCAAGGCTTTGGAGGCATTGGGTTACGATCCTTTGCCACAATATAATGAGCCAGGTGAGAGCCCTGTTTCCACCCCTGACCTGTATAAAAAATATCCCCTGGTGATGAGCAGCGGATACCGTCAGCCTTTCTACTTCCTATCTCAATACCGTAATATACCCTGGCTGCGCAGCTTTATGGAATATCCTATTGCCCAGTTGCATCCGGATACCGCCAAACAATACGGGATAGAGGACGGCGATTGGATTTGGATAGAATCACCGCGCGGACGTATCCGGCAGATGGCCCGCGTTACACCGGGTATTTTAAGGGGAATGTTGATGGCTACCGCCAACTGCTTCTATCCTGAAGAGCCAGCCAAAGGCTATCACGGCCTGTTCATCTCAAATCCCAATGTCCTGACTGACAATAACCATCTTGATCCAATGTATGGTTCACCTGACTTGACCTGTTTGCTGTGTAAAGTCTATAAATGCTCTAAAGAAGACCTGAAAGAAAACGTTTTCAAAACCGAGGAATACGGCTTTGTGCAAACAGCCGGTGAAGAATCGGCATCGGGCAAAAAACGCTAATCCTGGCTGCTTATTGAAATTTTCAGGCTAATACCTGTATGCTATGGATATATGAGCATACAGGTATTATTTATTATGTCTAGTGAAAGGAACATCAATTGGAAAAACAAACAAAATTGACATTAACCTCCGATCTTCCCGGTGCCCACATGTTCATGCTGGGTAATGAAGCGCTGGCCCGCGGCGCCATCGAAGCCGGCGTCAGAGTAGTGGCAGCCTATCCCGGCACACCTTCCACGGAAATCGTGGATACTCTGTTAAATCACAGCCAAAACCTGAAAAACATGTATGTGGAATGGTCCGTGAATGAAAAGGTGGCCTTCGGTCTGGCATTCGGCGCTTCAATGTGCGGTGCCCGCGGTCTGGCGGTGATGAAGCATGTTGGTGTCAATGTAGCCCTGGATTCTATCATGACCGCCGCGTATATCGGAGCCAAAGGTGGGTTAGTGATGGTGGAAGCGGAGG
>DAOUAU010000200.1:0-2174 GCA_034433195.1 Dehalococcoidales bacterium | reverse complement strand
TGGCAGACAATTCTTCCATAGGAATCCCGTGGCTAACCAGGAACTCATCGGTCTTTTTCCAATAATCGTTTTGGGCGGTATAACGTACCTGGATGATTTCTGATTCTTTATGGTGTAAATAGATTTTGGCCTGGTTTTCGCTTTTCAGGCGGTTGATCATTCCCAAATGGTCAGTATGACAGTGGGTCAGCAGCACTGTTTTGATGTCAGCGAATAAGAAACCGGTTTCGGCCAGTTGAGTGCGCAGTGATTCAACCGACTCCGGAATATCCCAACCGGTATCGATCAAGGTCAAACCAGAATGATCGTGGATGAGGTACAGGTTGACCGCGCCAGGCCCAAAGTCTTTTAGCGCGATATTGATTTGATAGACACCAGGGAAAAGTTCTTTCATCAAAAACCAACTTACTCAGTTTGGTTCACTTGCCGGAATCAACCGCCCTGAAATAGTGAAGGCCATCCACCGTTGAACCCAGCAACTGATGGGAAAATTCCAGAGATTTTAAATGAGCGATAGTCTGCAGTACCGCGAAGCGTTTTTCCCAACCGGTCATCTCACCCCATTTGGATATTCCGGTTCGGGCGGAACGAGAAAGTATCCGGGAGACCTGGTAGGCGGTCCTGGGACTGGAGTCATTGAATATCCGGGCGATGACGCCGGCTTTTTCTTCATGGTTTTTTATCAATTCCAAAATCCGTTGATGCGGCTGGTTAAAAACGTATTCATGTCCCGGCAAAACAGTATCAAAGTCCAGATTTAGCAAAGCCTTCAGTGATTCCAAATATTGCTGCAGCGGATACTCAATGTGTTGTACATGAAAAGCAGCATTGGTGGCGATGGTGGGCAGCAACATATCACCGGATACCAGGAATTTATGCCGGGCTTCAAAAAGGGCGATATGCCCGGGAGTATGGCCCGGGGTATTGATGACTTTGAATAAATATTCACCTGCCGGAATCTCTTCGTCTCCATGCAGCAGTACGTCCGGTACGATGGAATCCATTTTATCCGGCATGGGCAACTGGAATTCAGGGGGAGTCAGTTCCGCGGCGGGGAAGCCGTGTGTTTGCAGGAATTTATCCGTCAGGGGTAAGAAGTTGTCCGTTCCAGTGTAACGGATTTTCATTATATCCAGTTCTTTGGCATGAAGATAGATTTTTACCGGTTGGGTCTGCTTGAGACGTGGAATCAAACCCAGATGGTCGATATGAAAATGAGTCAGAATGACTTCTTTGATATCCAGAGTTGAAGCTCCAATCTCAGCTAATTGAAGGTGCATGGATTGGACAGCTTCAGTCATGTCCCAACCGGTATCGATGGCGGTTAAACCCGCGGGTGTTTTGATCAGGTACAAGTTGACTGAACCGGGGTCGAAGCCCGAAAGAGTCAACGGCATCTGGAATAGTCCGGGAAATATTTCTTTCATAATCAATATCAGCCGTCGGCCCCATAATGAATTCTACTTCAGTGCATTCAAGCCTCCGGTTAATCCACACGTGCGTTTATTTTTTGAGGTTAAAAAAAGCCTGTATGCCGGCATAACGGGCACATTTGTCCAATTCTTGTTCTATCTTGAGAAGACGGTTGTATTTTGCCACTCTTTCAGTGCGGCAAGGGGCTCCGGCCTTAATAAAACCGGTATTCAAGGCCACTGACAGGTCAGCGATAGTAGTGTCCTCGGTCTCGCCTGAGCGGTGGCTGACGATAGCCGTCCAATTATTGTTTTGCGCCATACGGACAGCATCCAGAGTTTCGGTCACGGTACCAATCTGGTTTAGTTTAATTAAAATGGAGTTAGAGGCATTTTGCTGAATACCTTTGGCTAATCTCTTGACGTTAGTGACGTAGAGATCGTCTCCAACCAGCTGGACCTTTTTACCGATTTTCCGGGTTAACAATTTCCAACCTTCCCAATCATCTTCAGCCATGCCGTCTTCGATGCTGATGATGGGATAGATAGAACTCCAGTTAGCGTAAAAATCTACCATTTCTTCACTGTTAAAAGTTTTTCCTTCTTTTTCCAGGACATACCGGCCGTCATGATAGAATTCACTGGAGGCCGGATCGAGCGCGATAAAGCAATCTTTTCCGGGTGAATAGCGGGCTTTTTCGATGGCTGTCAGGATCAATTCTACGGCCTGCTGATTGGATTCCAATGAAGGGGCGAACCCGC
>DAOUAU010000199.1:0-4843 GCA_034433195.1 Dehalococcoidales bacterium | reverse complement strand
TGGGGATTTCCATACGTGTGAAAGGGCCAGCAACTCCCGGGTCAGATTGTAGTCAGCTACCAGCTTCCAGTCCGAGTGGATATGCTCCGTTTGCCCCAGGTATTTTTGACCGAAATCTTTAAAGGCTTTTTCCATGGGATCGGTGGCGTTAATCTCACTGGCCAGAATGCTGTATTCAATCAATTCATGAAAATGTTCCGGAAGTTGTGCGGGGGTTTTTTTAGTCAAATCCAGGAACTGGCCTTTCACAGATGTTTTGGCCACAGACATGGTGTTTAAAGTCAGAGTCCCGGTTTTATCCACGCATAGCACTGTTGTGGCGCCCATCGTTTCGATGGCCGGAGTACGGCGGGTTAAAACCTGTTCCTGGGCGATACGCCAGGCGCCTAGAGCCATGAAGATAGTTAATACCACCGGGAATTCTTCTGGTAGGATGGCCATACCCAGGGTAATGCCGGCCAGAAAGCCGTGCAGCCAGTCACCCCGCGTGATGCCGTAGATAATGACAATTAACAGGCTGATGCTGGCTCCGATGATGGCGATATTTCTGACCAGCCGGCGAGTCTCTTTTTGCAGCAGGGTATCTTCAGTTTCAACCGCCGCTAATGATTTACCGATTTTGCCCATTTCTGTATTTGGGCCGGTCCTTTTCACCAGGGCTTCTGCCTGTCCCTTGACAGCCAGCGTGCCGGAAAAAATAAATGGCAAATCATCACCACCGGGATGCCTGATTTCCTCTGCCGGGTCACCCGCTGATTTGCGAACCGGAACAGACTCACCGGTCAGCAAGGATTCATCCACTGAAAAATCTGTGGCAGAAATTATGATGGCGTCTGCCGGAATGCGGTCTCCTTCATATAAACGCATCAAATCACCGCGTACTACTTCGCGCCCCGCGATTCTCTTCTCCACACCGTCCCGCAATACCAGCGCCCGCGGGCTGGAGAGGTCACGCAAGGCTTCCAGAGTTCGTTCGGTCTTGCGTTCCTGATAAAAAGTGATGCCGATGATTACAAATACAAAAAACAACAGTATGACCGCTTCCTGAACATCTCCCAGAATCATGTAGATAATGCCGCAGGCGATCAGCAACAGGAACATCGGTTCCTTGATAACCTCAAAGGCAATTCGAAAAGCGCTTTTGCTGATGGCAGATGGTAATTCGTTGAAACCGTCTTCTTTCAGCCGTTGGGCGGCTTCTGCTTCACTCAGGCCTTCCGCGATTTTAGGCTTTACAGAGGGTTTTTTCATTGCTGCTTCGTCTCCCCAAGAAATCGCCTGCCTTCGATTTTTGAATAAAAAAATCCGCAGGCTAATTACTTAGTCCTGCGGATTTTAAATCCTGCTGCTTGAGGGCCCGACCGACTCTGGGTCTGCTCTAAGTTTTTCTATTCTACGAAATAATGGATTGGTTGTCAACACGCACTCCCCATTCGGTACAGTTTCATTTGATGCGATACGTACTCCGCGTTGGTAGCTATTTTTTAAACTAGCCTTTTTTCGTAGATAATCTGGTCGTCTCCCGGAGCGTAAAAGTCCCTGATCCGGCAATCTACCTGGTAATTCAGAGAGATATAGAAGCGGTTGGTCTTGTCATACAAAGGGATCGAAGACGTTTCAAGTATGATCAATTTGCCACCGGCTGCCTGGATGTTATGCTCGGTGACGGCCATTAACTGACGGCCAATACCCTTACCCTGGTGGTTATGGGAGACGGCAATCCAGTAGATGTCCCAGGTGCTTTCAGTCATGTTGTTATGCCCATAACAAACATATCCGGCGATGCCCGAATCAAGTTCAGCTACCAGAGCATGATAACCGGAATTCACAGTGTCTCTCAGGTAGTCTGTAATCACTTCAACCGCTACCGATAGGTCCATCGGATTGAACTCCGGTGTGTGATACAAAATATCCAGCACGGCTTGTTTGTCTTTTTCAACCATTGGACGGATCAACATGATTTGCTCCTGAACTGGCGGATGGTTAAACCAGCCAATTTTACCAAAAATTGAATCTCAAAATCTAATGACCAGATTTTTTCAGTCTAACGCGATGCGGATCACTTTTTCAATAAAACGGGTATAGCTTAAACCGGCGGCGGCAATCTGCAGTGAGGCGCCGGCTCCGGGTGTGATATCCGGGTTGGGGTTTATTTCCAGGACCATGAATTGGCCCTGGCGGTTTTGCCGGAAGTCCACCCTGGCGTAGCCTTTACAGCCGGTGAATCTGAAAGCTGCTTTAGCCATCCGGCTGATGCGGGCATGCTCAGTTATCGTGATGGGGCCGGGGCAAATATTGCGGGTATTTTTGTAGTACAGGCTGTCTTCTTTCCATTTGGATTCAAAAGTTAATAGTCTAGGCCTGTCCGGTGGTAGGGTATAGACAATCTCGGAGATAGCCGGAATGGTAAGGCGGCGGTAACCAATGACTGTGGTGTTGAATTCGCGTCCGTCTATAAATTCTTCCACCAGAGCTTTATTGCCGAAGAGCTGGCAGATTTTACTTAATTGCTTTTCGAGGGATGGCAAATCATGGACTACGCTGTCCTCGGAAAGTCCGTGGCTGGCATCATCAGCGATAGGCTTCACAATGCAGGGGAAATGCAGATGGAATTCCTTCAGGGTGGCGGGGTTCAATACTTGAAAGTCCGGTGTAGGAATCCCCGCCTCCTGGAAAAGCTTTTTGGTGCGGGATTTGTCCAGAGCCGTTCTTAAAGCTTCCGGCGGACAGCCGGTGAAAGGCAGTTTGAATTCGGTCAGCATGTCAGCTATCTCAGCCTCTGTTTCAGGAGAGCCGTCAAAGCCTTCAAACAGATTGAAGACCACATCCGCGCGGAGTGCGCGGATGGCCTTTCTCACGGCGCTCAGGGGCGGGCGCAAAGCTACAAGCTGTCCCTGGTAATTCAGGTCGGCCAGAGCCCGGCTCACGGCTTTGACTTCTTCCAGCACTCCCAATTCGGCGGCTGATTCACCCATGGCTTGATAGCGGTCTGATTCAGGTTGATTATAAATCAGGGCTACTTTTAGTTTCACCGCGGGTATCTCTGCAGGGCTGAGTCAAGGATGGCATTGATTAGATCAGGATATTTGAAACTGATCAGTCCGGACATGATTACAATATCGCTGCTGCGCGGATTTAACCCGGCCAGTGGATTAACTTCCAGGAAATAAGGGGTCCCGTCCCCCGCTACGCGGTAATCCAAACGGGCAAAATCCCGGCAATTTAAGAGCTTAAAAATCTGGCGGCTGTATTCTTCGATCAATTTTGTGGTTTTGGCCGGCAATTTAGCCGGACATTCATAACGCACCAGTTTTTCATAATCCCGTTTTACTTCCAGAGAATAAACGAAATCGGCCTCTTTTTTAAGGGGCACCACGCGCATGATACCGATGATTCGGACCGGATTATTGCCGACCATCCCAACGGTTATTTCTTCACCTGAGATAAATTCTTCTACCAATACCGGTTGCTGATAGTCCTGAAGCAGTTCGCTGACCAGTGCTTTTAATTGTTCGGGGGTACGTACCAGCGACTTCAGGCGAATGCCTTTGCTGGAACCTTCCCACACGGGCTTCACAAAAGCCGGGTAGGGCAGGGAGTTCCAGTCTATGTTATTAAAATTGGAGCGCTCCACCACGCGCCATTGAGGAGTGGGGATGTGTTCCGTGGAGACGATTTTCTTGGTGAGGTGCTTGTCCAGACAGACCGCCAGACACTGTGGATCAGCGCCGGAATAGGGGATATTCAGCATCTCCAGGACTGAGGGGACCTGCGCTTCGCGGCTGCGGTAACTCCCCAATCCTTCGGAGATGTTAAATACAAAGTCAACTTTTTCGGTCAGTATATTATGTAAAAACTGCCGGCCGCCTCCCAACTTTATCACTGAATGCCCCCTGGCCTCAATGGCATGCTTGAGAGCGTCCACCGTTTCTACCGAATCATATTCTTCCAAGGCGTCATCAGGCCCTGGAGGGGCCTGACTGAACGCTTCTTTAAGATCGTACGAGAGTCCTATCTTCATGCGCTGCTGCTTCCTGTAACTGAGGCTCTACCGCCACTTTGCCAGAAAGCTCAGCTCCCGGATTACGGTAAGTCATGATGCGGTTCTGATAGTTCCTCAGAATCAATCTTTCCGGGGTATGGGATAAGACATAGTTCGGCTGCAGGGGCACTTTACCGCCACCTGAAGGCAGATCAATGACGAAGGTCGGGACTGCCAGGCCGGAAGTATGACCGCGCATGCCGTCAATGATATTGATTCCGGTCTCAACCGGAGTGCGAAAATGCTCAGTGCCGCGTACTTCGTCGCATTGGAACAAGTAGTAAGGCCGCACCTTGCTCTTTAAAAGTTTTTGTGAAAGCTTTAGCTGAGTCTCAACGCTATCATTGATTCCTCGCATCAGCACGGATTGATTATTGACCGGAACGCCGGCCCGTACCAGCATGTCACAGGCTTTTACCGCTTCGGGAGTAAGCTCATTTGGATGGTTGAAATGGGTGTTAAACCAGATCGGACCATATTTGGATAACATGTCGCACAATTCGGCGTCGATACGCTGCGGTAAAACCACCGGGTAACGTGAACCGATACGGATTATCTCTACCGTTTCAATTTGGCGTAATTTGTAGAGTACTTTTTCTAACCGGGCCGTAGACAAAGTTAAAACATCTCCGCCTGAGATGATGACGTCTCTTACCTGGGGGTGGCTGCGGATGTAATCAAGCATAGGTTCCAGTTCTTCTGGTTGACGCACCCAACCGCCAAGTTGCCATTCACGCTTGCGAGTACAATGGCGGCACAACATGGGACAGATATCGGTCAGTACCATGAGCACCCTGTCCG
>DAOUAU010000198.1:0-2073 GCA_034433195.1 Dehalococcoidales bacterium | reverse complement strand
CCATTTCTGTGAATTCATTTTAAGCCTCAATATTCATCCTCTTATAGTGCCGACCCGCTGTTCCGATAAATGACACAATAATCAAAACTTCACATTAATATTTTCATCTTTTTCTTCTTCAGCTATAATTCAACATCCTTTCCCAGATTCCGTAGCGCCCGGCCCATGATTTCGAGTTCTGACGGCTCCCAGTCTTCGAAGTGAGAATTAGTACCCATTAATCTATACTTGCCTTCTGGTGTTAATTCTACGTGCTTAGCGGTACATTCATTCCCTATCCGGCAAACGTATATTTTCTTCTGAATATCTACTTCGGTTTGTGGTTTAATCAGCAGCCGGTCACCCGGAAATATAGAATCCCCGATGAGCGACTCACCCTGAATGACTAGGGCAAAAAGCGCGGATTTATCGGGGATGTTTTTTATTGACTCTTTTGATACATAGGCGAACCCCTCATTACCCTCATGCTTGATACAGGGATAGCCGGCTGGAATATAGCCACGGATGGGGATTTCTACCATTTCCAGCGCTTCAAATTTCTCCTTGAACTCTTCAAAGATGGAATTGAGTGATTTGGGCGGGAGATTGATTGGAGTCTTATCATCGGAAAGGAATATCTCCGGTTGGACGTTCAATGCTTTTGATAATGACCTGGCTGTTTTTAATGAAATACTACTTGTCTTACCACCTTCAAGCTGGCTGATATAGCTCCGGTCTATGCCGGAAGCCTCGGCCAGTTTGTTTTGAGAAAGCCCTTTTATTTCCCGCAGTCTCTTAATTAATTGTCCGATGGTTTCATCACTCATAACAACTCCGCTCACCACTATATTTACCTCCTTTTGTTGACTATATTCAAGATGTATATTTAACCAGCATTTTACCTATTGACAATAATCACAATAAGTGTATAATGTAGCTAAAGGTGAATAAAGTCAACGCTAATTAGGGAGGTAAATACAGCAAATGAATGAATTAATAGTAGAAATAAAGGCGCTACAGGAACGCCGAAAGCTTTCAGACCGGCAATTCGCCATATCAATCGGTATCGACCCGTCAACATGGAGCTACATCAAGAACGGGGATAACCAGCCAGGTGTGAAAGTGCTCTCCAGCATCATACGCGTATACCCTGAACTGAACACCGTTATTCTGAATTACATGACCGAAAAGGTGGAAAAGTAGATGACGTTCGCAGAGGCCGGGGCTAAAGGTGGTACCGCACTATTCAACAAAATAGGACGGGACGGTATGGCAGCCAGAGGCAGACTCGGGGGGCGTCCAAGGAACCTCTCTTACTCAGAACTGAAGGAGCGAGGTCTCCTCAGAAATATTCGTATGAAGGAGGAAAAGCTATACAGGAGAGAATCACAGTTTGATAAATCAATTGAGCTCGTTGCCAAAATAAAAAATTCATTAGAGGTGTACCACAAATCAGAAATTCCAGTAAGTGAAAAATAGTGACTTTCGAATAAAAGTAGAACCGGCTCGTAATAAGCGAGCCGGTTCAAAAGGAAACCAATATGATTACCAGTAACAAATCCATTTTACAGACTTCACCGGCAGAATTCAACAAGCCCCCGATTTTGGTAGTGAATAAGGGCTGGCATTGCCGCCACGATGCTTCATTTTTGTGCGAGATACCGTCAGATGTTTGCTTAAAGTACAAGGTCAACATCGATCACGCTCTGAAACTCCAGGATGCTATTGAAGATTCGTGGCGGCGCTGGAACAACGGCGACCGTGACACCCGTAATTGGAACGATTAACCGATTTAATTAAAAAATATGACACAGGAATTATTTAGCAAGGAGGCAAAAGGTATAAATGATTGCAAACAACAACATTATTAAAATTAGACCACTCCCGGATATTGACATGACCAACCTGTTGTCTGTCGAGCAGTGCCGGGCAGGATTACAACTGTGTGAAAATGAGGATTTCGCAACGCTGGTACTGCGTGGCACAGTGGTTGCTCGCTGGAACGCCCGGCAGGTGACCGTGTTGGCCATCAAACAGGAGGCTGATAAATATTTGGAACGGGACGCCGTGGCCTCCGCGCTGGAATGCGGCGGC
>DAOUAU010000197.1:0-5023 GCA_034433195.1 Dehalococcoidales bacterium | reverse complement strand
TGCGGAAGAAGGTGTTTTAACCTTTGAAGTGATTGATGACCTCTGCCCCTGGAACCGCGGCGGATGGCGCCTCACAGTGACACAAACCGGTAATGATATCCGGCGTTTTAAGGGGCCGGCTCAAATAACGCTTCCGGTGTCAACCCTGGCCATGCTGTTCTTCGGACAGATTAATGCCACGCTGGCAGCCTCGATGGGCAGACTGGAAGCTCATGATCCGGACAAACTGAGTTTGTGGGACAGGATATTACGCACCACTTATCTGCCGGCCTGCACAGACACGTTTTAACTAACCACTCTGGCAGAAAAACCTGAACGTGACCACCATTACCAGACACTGACCATGAATACTCCCGCAGTGGTTACGGCGGTACGGTTATGACCCTGTTTTTACCGGCCGCTGTTAGCCTACATAGACTTCTACCCTGGCTCCGCCGGCCATTTTTATCAGGTCGCCGGTAATGGATGTCCAATCCAGCCCGCTTTTCCTGGGGTACTGATAGTTCAGGCTGACGCGTCCGTCCAGCACGGACATCGTTTCCAGGCGGGCGCCGGACACTCGTTCTTTTAAAAATTTGTTCAGATTGGCCTCCAGCGCGCCAAAGGAAGGCTGGTCAATGGAAATCATGAGGTTTCCCCTGGCTACCAGGCTCATACGGTTCCTGAGGAGCCACGGAATGCCCAGAGAGATCATGGCCAGTCCCAGCAGAATGCCCATGATGATATAGTTCTTGGTTGAAGAAAGGATGGATGATGCGATCAGGAGCAGCAGAAAACCAATTTCAGCCGGGTCTTTGACCGGAGTTCTGAATCTGACAAAAGAAAGCGCCCCCAGCAAACCCAGGGACAGCGGTATGGAGACCTGGATGCCCAGAAATAGAGCGGTGATAGCCGGACCGCCGATGATGAAAGTGCGATGTACCCCGGCCCCGATATGCCTTGAGCCGTAAAAAAGGTAATACATGAAATAGACGATGATAGATGCGACCAGGGAAAAAGCCAGGGCGGTCAGCGCCGTGTCCAGGGCAAGAGGTGACTGCAGTCCCTTGAAAAAATCCAGGATTTTGTCCATCAGTTAATACTCCTTAGTTATCTCAAATTCGTTTTTCCGGAAGGCCAGTTATCCGCCACGCTGCCGGGTTCGGCCAGGCAGGCATCGATGCAGTTGCTGTATTTGGAGAAACGGGTCCAATCAGTATCCAGGATTTTCAGCCGGCGCAGCGTGGGGGGCAGCTCCAGTTTAGTGCCTTTGATTTCGATCACCGCGCCGGCCAGACGGACAGAACGATTGGTTCCACCGATTTCAGAAGCGATAGCCCGTCCGCGGATATCAAAATCCAGGGAGACGCGTATGCCTCTGGACAGGTCATTGAAACGGTAGCGGCGGTAAAAGATATAAATCACCGGTCTGAGCGGTTTAGCCGGAAAAAAAGAAAAGCCCGCCAGCGTATTATTCAGCAGCGTCCGCTCCAGTATACCGCCCGGAAGGGCTTCTACATCCAATTTGGCTGAACTTACCATCAATCTGGCACGCTGTTTGCTGCTGGCGAAACCTTCCCGTGATTTGAGTTCCAGAAAGACCGGCATGGTTTCACCTTTGACCTCATCATACCAGCGGATGCGCACCTTGTTTTTACGCAGTTCACCCGATTGGGAAAATTGATACTGGTCAAGGTCCGGCGTATCAAAATACAGGCTGTGGATATGGTTGTCAGGGTAATCCGCATCCGCGCGGCAAACCTGATGCAGCAGGGCGCAGGCCATGCCGAACTTCTCCGGGCGGATAAAGAACTTGCGTTCAAAGCGGGTAGTCGTTTCTTTCTGACCGGTGATTGATTGAGAATTTTTTAATATGTTTATCAAGGTCGGATCTTCCTCCCTTCAACAGCTGGCACAATTCCTCTCCTGTGATGGAAGAGGTCAGGTGCGGGTGTGATCTGTTCGTTGAACGCTTGTTGGATAGTCATCTACACTCCTTCGAAATTTTCTAGAGCAACATTATCCCAGAACCTTAAAATCCTGAAACCTCTCTCTTCGAGGTTGCGCGTTTCAGGGTTATCTTTCTCTACCTCGGATCGGATTTTGTGTTGTTCGCGGTCAACCTCGATGACAAGTTATTTTCCCCACCAGACAAAGTCCATTATGTGATTGCCTGAAAACCTCTGTCTACAGAATTTGGCTCAAACTAAAACATCTTGATAAAATCAGCTATCCACATGCTGCCGCCGTTGCCGGCGCCGTACCCGGATTTGGATTTCCGCTCCCCGCGTAATTGCTCCCGGACTGATTGAATACGCTCCATTATCAGAGGTTTTAATCCCAGTGAATTGGGCCCAAAACCGGGTTGTCCGGGCGGCTGCGGGGTTTCCAGCGGTCCAAATTTGTTTTGCAAAAACAGTTTGTAGCTGGTATCACTTAAACAAGTTCTCAGGATTGCCAGGTCCGGTGCTGTCCAATTTCTGCCGAGCAGACTCCAGAGGTCCCGGGCGCCAAAAGACTGGAAAACTTTAGACGATTCAGTTCCGGATATCCACGGCAGCATGGGTGACATCCCGCCAGCCATCCAGCCTTCAAAGGCATCCGGCGGACGTAAATCTTCGTTCAGGCAGCGGGCCCAGTCTCCCGGAGCATAAAAGTAGTGAGGATCAGCGGCGGCGTAGGGAGCTACCAGCCTGGAAAGCTGATCAATTTTGGTTTCCATCACCTCAGGCGAAAAAGGACCATCCACTAATTGTTTAACATATTGCCGGTACTTCTCCAGATAAGGCGGGTGCGCCAGCAAACGGTTGATCAGGGGGTAGCGGTTCATCGGCCCGGCGACTGGCTCATCCACATAGAAATGGATCAGACCTTCTTTGCGGATTCCGCTATTAAAGGTGCCGAAGGCCATATTGGTATCCCAGGGAATGATGTGAAATTTACCATCAACCTCGTAAAAATGGGCGTTGTGCCCGATGCTGTTATAGTTATCCAGATGCAGGATAACGCCTGAGACAGCGAAAAAACGTAAAGTGCTGTCAATATCCAGGACTTTTTCAATTTCCTGGATAAAAGTCTCTGCCGGTTCTTTATTCAAGACCTTCAGGAATTTGAATAACGCGCTGTAATCTGGTTTATCCAGATTGGTCTTTAGATTCATGGCGTGGATATAGTCACGATAGTTGGTCATTGGCAGACCGGCTTCCTTCGGAATGGGAGTGGCGCGCACATAACCGGCTACCGATTCTTCTTCGCCCATCGCCCGCAGGATATCCAGCAGGCGGCCGCCGCCGAGATTGACGTTCAATTCCGCATTGGGTTCAGGCGTCTGGAACCTGGCCCGTTTTATTCTTTGAGGCGCCAAATCATCTTCGGTCCAGTCCAGTAAGGCGGACAGCACGTCCGGTTTATACAGATTTCCGGTAGGGTCGGGAAAATGCCGCTTTAAAAAGGCGGCGTCCACCATTTCAGCCATGGTATAAACACCAAGGTGGATTTGATTGACCCACAGGTCTACCAGGCAAGAACGCGGTGTGGGCAAATCCATCTCGGCAAAGATGTCATAGGCCAGCCGTTCGCGAATCAATGTGGGATCGCTCCAGCCGTTATTCAAGAAAACTTTTTTTACGCCGTACAGGCTGCGGGCCCGGTTAAAGAGGTTAAAATCCACTGCCAGAGGCATGCGCGGACTGTTCCAGACCACGGCCTGGTTGAGTGAGGAATTGCCTTTGGGGCGAACTCCGACGGCGCCAATGTTCCGGCCGTCATATTCAAAATCGGCTTTGACATATTCCTGCGCATAGGGATCATTCATGCATTTGTGCCAGTTTTCCGGCGGCATGGAGATGCGTACTGTGATGACGCGGTTGACGATAAAGGGATGAGAATCAGCAGTTTCGGTGATTTGGTTGCAGCCGGATAAAAACGAAGCCAGAAAGCTGATCAGGAGAAGGGTGGCGAAAAGCATCAGTTTGGTGCGGATGTGAATTCCGGCCATATTATAATAAACCCTTTGATGTAGATTCACTGTCAGGGAAAAAACAAAAAATAATTATGGTGTATGATAAACGCATACGCTGATGATACTGATAAAGCGGCATTCTGTCAATACGGGAGGCTTTGGGTCAGCTTTATTTGACACCACCCACGGCGTATCAGGCAGGTGGTCAAGGTGCTGACCGGAGGCCAGTTGCCGGCGGCGCAAAGACCCCCTTGAGTATTGCGCTCAAGGGGGTCTTTTATCTGCCGCTGCGGCTTGATATTACTGAAGGTTAAGATCAGGACAGGCTGTTAAACTGCCACGGCCTGGCTTTTTCTGTATCCAAACCAGCCGAATCCAGCCAGACCCACCAGTCCCAGTCCAAGCAGTGCGCCGGCCGGCAATTCCGGAATGGGAGGAGCCGGCGGTTCGGGGACCTCATACTCAAAGAAGATGATCTGGACGGTATTTGAAACATAAACAACCATCGGTTTCAACTGACCCGGTCCAGGAATAAATATATCATTGGCTAACAGATAGGCCTTGGCGGCGTTAACCATCGCCAGGGCGTTGCCGGTGACATTAATTCCATTGGTAAAGTGATGTATGGCGTTTTGAACATCGGCGCCAGTTCCAATTTTGTTGTTAATAATGTGAGCGATGGCGAACCAGGGAGCATTTTTAACTTTGTCTGGAAGTAAATGAACATAATCCGGATAGAATTGGCCGAAGTAATCATATACATTGGCATTGTATTCGGTACCGGGAGTGATATAAACATTAGTTTCGATACACCAGCCCGGCAGTTTTGGACCATTATTAATGTAAATATCGAAGTAGGTGTTCTGGGTTCCCGGATACCCCACTTTCATTGTGCCGGGGACTGGCTGCGGGTCAGCGGCAAATACTCCCGTGGCCGAGGTGCCCAGCAGGGTAATAAGTAAAATCATCATGACCATCAGCAGGGATGCTTTCTTCAGTAGTGACTTGATTCTCATTTTTTCCTCCTTTTTTTGTTAGATAACATTAATTATAGGGTCAGCGGGTAAAACTGAAGTTAAAATA
>DAOUAU010000196.1:0-17780 GCA_034433195.1 Dehalococcoidales bacterium | reverse complement strand
CCAAAAGGTAGAGGTAGAAGGGCGGTTCGTCCGGCAAACCGGCGGTCATGGTCAGTACGGACACGTCTGGGTTAGATTTGAGCCGCAAGAAAAGGGCAAAGGTTTTGAGTTCGTCGAGGCGATCAAGGGCGGCACCATTCCCCGCAAGTTCATTGGCCCAACCGAAAAAGGTATCAAAGAGGCCATGCTGTCCGGAGCCCTGGGTGGGTTCCCGCTGGTTGATCTCAAAGCCACTTTGTATGACGGCAGTTATCATGATGTGGATTCTTCTGATCTGGCTTTCCAAATGGCCGGCTCGATAGCCATGAAAGAAGGCGCACGCCGCGGAAAACCGGTTATTTTGGAACCAATCATGAAAATGGAAATAATGGCTCCGGAGCAATTCATGGGTGACTTGATAGGTGATGTGAACTCACGGAGAGGGCACATAGAGAACATTGATACCCATAGTGGGATGACCACCATTCATTCGATTGTGCCGCTGGCCCAGACCTTTGGTTATTCAACAGTGATTCGTTCATTAACCCAGGGCCGCGCCAATTACTCTCTTGAATTCTCCCACTATCAGGAAGTACCGAGGGATTTGGCTGAGGAAATAGTAAATAAGGGTAAAGGAAATGCCTAAACAAAAAATTCGTATTCGCTTGAAAGGGTATGATCACAAAATTGTGGACCAATCCGCCGCCCAGATTGTGGAGGCGGTGGAGCGCTCCGGCGCCGTGGTGTCCGGACCGGTTCCGCTGCCGACCAGGATAGAAAAATTCAGTGTTCTGAGGTCCACCTTTATTGATAAGGACTCACAGGAGCAGTTTGAAGTTCGCACACATAAGCGGTTGATAGATATTGTGGAAACCTCATCCAAGACTATTGACGCTTTAACCAAACTCAATCTCCCGTCCGGGGTTGAAGTAGATATCAAACTATAAATCGAGTTCCAAAGTTCACTTTGCAAGCTTCAAATAAGAGAAGAGGACATTCTCCAGGCCAGGCGCCAATTGAAGCCGGCAATTAGAAATGGAAATTCGAAAATGGAAGGATAAAATGCCTGGTATTGATGGAATAATCGGAAAGAAGTTAGGAATGACGCAGGTATTCACCGAGGGTGGACTCTGCGTGGCGGTTACTGCGATCGAAGCCGGCCCCTGTAAAATCACTCAGATTAAAGATGATGCTAAAGATGGCTACACTGCCGCCCAGCTTGGATTCGGAAAGGCTAAAAAATTATCCGGAGCCGAAAAAGGGCATCTGAAAGAAAATGGCCAGTTCAAATTTTTGCGCGAATTCAGAGTGGATCATCCCGAAGGCTTGAAGGTCGGTGATGTGATTGACGTCAGCCAGTTCAAAGCGGGCGATAAAGTGGATGTAATTGGCCGGTCCAAAGGTAAAGGATATGCCGGTGTGGTGAAAAGGCACCATTTTAAAGGCGGATCCAAAACGCATGGTCAGTCTGATCGAACCCGCGCCCAAGGAGCGATCGGTGCCACCACTTCTCCCGGCCGGGTTTGGAAGAATGTAAGAATGAGTGGGCATATGGGCGATGAGAGAGTTACTGCCAGTAATCTTCCGGTTTACAAGGCAGATAATGAGAAGAACCTTTTACTGATTGAAGGTGCGGTGCCGGGTGCGATCAATAGTTTGGTGATAATCAGAAAATCAAACAAGGGGAGCTAACGAAGTGCAAGTCCCAGTATATAACATCAGCGGGGAAGTTATTAAAAATATCGAAATCAGCGATGCGGTTTTTGGGGTACCGATGAATAATGCTGTGGTTCATCAGGCTATGGTAAAACAGAGAGCAGGAGCCCGCCAGGGCACCAGTGACACCAAAGGCCGCGGTGAGGTGGCCGGCAGCGGTAAAAAAATGTTTGCGCAAAAGCATACCGGTGAAGCTCGCGCCGGTGACAAAAGATCACCTACACGGCGGCATGGCGGAGTGGCCTTTGGCCCTCATCCCCGGGATTATACTAAAGGGATGCCCAAAAAAATGCGCAGATTAGCGCTGCGCTGTCTGCTTTCTTCAAAAGCGGCGGATGGGACCTTAAAAGTGCTGGAAGGGTTTTCTTTTGAAACTCCTAAAACCAAAGATATGGTTAAAATCATGGATTCATTGAAGCTGGTTAGCTCAACCTTGATCGTGACAGCAGGTGTTGAAGAAAACATGGTCAAGTCAGCGCGCAATATTCCGGGCACCAAAACCATGCCTGCCCATATATTGAATGTTTTGGACCTGCTTTCCCATGTTGCTTTGGTGATGACTGAGGAAGCTGTACGCAAAACCGAACAAATCTGGGGAGAGGGGTTATCTCAGGAGGACAGCAATGCAGTTATTTGAAGTATTAAGACGACCATTAGTGACTGAAAAGAATACCTTGCTGCAAAATCAGGATAAATATTGTTTTGAAATTAGCAAAGATGCCAACAAAACTCAGGTCAAGCTGGCGGTAGAGAAAGCTTTTAAAGTATCCGTTACCGGTGTGAATATCATGACGGTGCGCGGCAAAGAACGGAGAATCGGGAGAAAGATAGTGCTCGGTGGCTCCTGGAAAAAAGCCGTTGTGACCTTAAAAGCTGGGGATAAAATTCAAATCTTCGAGGGTGTGTAAACCAATAAGGAGCAGTTCAAATGGCAATAGTGAAATTTAAGCCGACTTCCCCGGGCAGGCGGAACCAAAGCGGCTATACATTTGATGAAATTACCAAAACCGAACCGGAAAAAGCTCTGGTTAAAAACCATAAAATGGCCGCCGGACGGAACAACCGGGGTGTAGTCACAATTCGGCGTCAAGCCGGCGGCGTCAAGCAGCTGTTGCGTACTATTGATTTTAAACGTGAAAAAAATGGTGTTCCGGGTAAAATTGTAGCTATTGAGTATGATCCTAACCGGACTGCGCGCATTGCTCTGGTTTTTTACGCTGACGGTGAAAAACGTTATATTCTGGCCCCTCAGGATTTAAAAGTGGGTGATACCATCAAATCCGGGGAAGAGGCTGAAGTCAGAGTTGGCAATCATATGCCGATGAAAAACATACCGAGCGGTACCGCCATTCACAATATTGAAATGCAAAAAGGCAAAGGCGGACAGTTGGTCAGAAGCGCCGGCGGGGTTGCCCGCCTGATGGTAAAAGAGGGCGATTATGCCTTGATCCGGCTGCCCTCCAGTGAATTGCGCAGAATTAGCGTAGATTGTTGTGCCACTATTGGTCAACTTGGCAATATTGAGCATTCAAACATTAGTTTGGGCAAAGCCGGACGCCGCAGATTGTTGGGCTGGCGGCCCAGGTCCAGAGGTACAGTCAAGACTCCCAGGGACCATCCACATGGTGGAGGTTCCGGAAAGTGTCCCATCGGCATGCCCGGGCCTAAAACCCCCTGGGGCAAACCGACCCTGGGATACAAGACCAGAAAGAAAAAGTCTTCAGATAAATTGATTGTAAGACGCAGGGAGAAATAACAATGTCCAGGTCAACTAAAAAAGGGCCAGCAGTAGATGCGAAATTGATGAAGAAAGTGGAAGCAGTTGAGCGTTCCGGTCAGAAAACTGTGATCAAGACCTGGGCCAGGTATTCCACCATTCTTCCCCAGATGGTAGGGCTGACCATCGGTGTTCATGACGGAAGGAAGCATGTGCCGATTCTGGTGACTGAGAACATGGTTGGTCACAGATTGGGCGAATTTGCTGCTACCCGGACATTCAGAGGACACGGGACGAAGGTGGAAAAAGCCGCTGCCGCCAGTTCTGGGCCGGCGAAATAAAACGCCAGAATTAAATATTATTAGGTAAGGCAAAATATGGAAGTTAGAGCAATATCCAAAGATACGGGTGTATCACCAAGGAAAATGCGTTTGCTGGTGAATATGGTTAAAGGCAAGAGGGTAGAAGAGGCCTTGAATATTCTACGCTTTGCTCCTACTCCCAATGCTCGGATTGTAGCCAAGACTATCAAATCAGCAGCTGCTAATGCGGAGAACAATTATCAATTGACTCCGGCAGATTTAAAAATAGTCAAAATCACAGCAGATGAAGCCAGAATGTTGAAGAGATTCAGACCGCGAGCGCGCGGTCGAGCCAATGAAATTCTCAAGCGTTCCAGCCACATTACAGTGGTGGTTTCAGAATAGGAGGGGTATTTTGGGCCGCAAAGTTCATCCAATGGGCTTTAGATTAGGGATCATCCGGGATTGGCAGGGGAAATGGTATTCGGAAAAACATTTTAAACAGAACCTGCAGGATGACATCCAACTGAGAAATACGATCATGACCAAATATGCTGAAGCGGCTATCGCTAAAGTTGAGGTAGATCGTCAGGCAAATGAAGTGGCAGTCACCATCCACACCGCCAGACCGGGTATCGTTATCGGCCGCGGCGGTCAAAGAGTGGATGAAATGAGACTTTATCTGGAAAAACTGATAGGGAAGAAAATACGTTTAAATATTCAGGAAATCCGGCAGCCGGAATTGGATGCTTATCTGGTAGCCCGCTCTATTGCCGAACAACTGGAAAGACGTATTGCCTATCGCCGAGCCATGAAACAATCGATGTTTCGTACCATCCAGGCCGGCGCTAAAGGAATCAGAATATTGTGTTCCGGACGGTTAGCCGGAGCTGAAATCGCCAGACGTCAATTGATGCACCAGGGTAGAGTACCCCTCCACACCATTCGGGCGGATATTGACTATGGGTTTACCGAGGCTCGTACTACCATGGGAAGATTAGGCGTAAAAGTATGGATATATAAGGGTGATGTTTTGCCAGAAGCCAAGGAAGAAGAATCTGCCAAAACTTCTGCCCAGACCAGCGGGGTAGCTGCGACTCCTGCCGCATCCGCTCCTGCTGTAACGGAGGTTAAAGATGCTTCAACCAAAGCGGGTTAAATATCGTAAACAACACAAAGGCTCCCGGCGGGGTAAAGCCCAGTCGGGAAATACCGTAGTATTCGGATCCTTTGGATTGCAGGCGCTGGAAAATTCATTTATCACTGACAGGCAAATAGAATCCGCGCGGCGGGCTATCACACGCCATATCAGACGGGGCGGTAATGTTTGGATACGCATTTTCCCGGATAAATCCATTACCAAAAAACCGGCCGAAACTCGTATGGGTTCAGGCAAGGGTTCCCCCGATCACTGGGTAGCCGTCGTGAAAGCCGGACGGATCATGTTTGAGATGTCCGGTGTTGATGAGACGGTAGCTAAGGAGGCCATGCGATTGGCTGCCAATAAACTGCCCATTGATTCCAAATTTGTAGCCAAAGAAAGCGGCGCGGCTGTAGGGTCCGCTTAGTAACCGAGGAGTGGTGATACCGTGAAAATTGAAGAAATGAGATCGCTTAGTATAGCGGAGCTGAACAAAAGGGTGAATGACGCCCATCAGGAACTTTTTAATTTGCGTTTTCGTTTGTCAACCCGGCAACTGGTGAATCATCGTGAGTTACCCAAAGTGAAAAAAGAGATTGCCCGGTTTGAAACCATCATTCGCGAAAAGCAACTGGCGGCACAATAGGATAGCGAAATAGGTTTAACGCGCCAATTTCAGGAGAAAGGTATAAATGTCTGGACAACGTAAAGAAAGAATGGGCCAGGTAATCAGCGATAAAATGGCCAAAACGGTGGTAGTGGAAGTGCTGGTTACGGAACAACATCCGCTCTACCATAAAAATATTAACAAATCCGTAAAATACAAAGTTCACGATGAGAACAAAGTCAGCAAAGTAGGTGATATGGTTAGAATTGTCGAAACCCGTCCATTATCTCATGACAAGAGATGGCGGGTAGCTGAAGTGATTACCAAGGGCGAAGTAGTAGACGTTAAACCTAAAGAAATCGCCTGAATTTAATTTTGGGGATGGTTTGTAATGATTCAACAATATACTAGACTAAAGGTGGGAGATAATTCCGGCGCACGCTCTCTGATGTGTATGACTGTGCTGGGCGGCAGCGGGCGACATTATGCCGCCGTAGGTGATATTATTGTTTGCACTGTGAAAAAAGCAATTCCAAACGGTATGGTCAAAAAGGGTGAAGTAGTTAAAGCGGTGGTGGTACGCTGTTCCAAGGCTTATTTAAGGCCGGATGGTTCGTACATTCGCTTTGATGAAAATGCCGCCGTAGTCCTGGCAGATGGCAATAATCCGAAAGGTACGCGCATCTTTGGACCGGTAGCCCGTGAGCTGAGAGAAAAGAATTTTACCAAAATTATTTCACTGGCGCCCGAGGTATTATAAAAGGGAAAAGGAGTAGTTTTTTAGCGAACGGCATTCGAGGCCCAAAGCCGCACACTGAAAACTAAACACTGAAGAAAATGAAAATCAAAAAAGACGATACGGTACTGGTCATCGCCGGTAAGAACAAAGGTACAAAAGGCAAAGTGCGCACTGCCTATCCTGAAAAGGACATGGTGATGGTTGAGGGTGTCAACATGATTAAAAAGCATTCCAAACCTAAACCTCAGGTCAAACAAGGCGGAATTATTGAACGTGAAGCCCCCATTGCGGTATCGGATGTGATGTTGGTTTGCACCAAATGTAACAAACCGGTCAGAATCGGTTACAAGATTCTGCAAGATGGACGTAAAGCTAGAGTCTGCCGCGCTTGCGGTGAGGTGGTTGAATAATGTCACAGCTAAAAGAGAAATATAAAAATGAACTGGTTCCGCTGCTGCAAGAACGTCTGGGGTTTTCCAATGTCATGCAAGTGCCGCGTCTCGAAAAAATCGTCCTGAACATCGGTTTGGGTGAAGCTATTACCAACGCTAAGGCGCTGGAAGCTGGCGAAGCTGATTTGGGCGCCATCTCCGGGCAGCACCCGGTTATTACCCGCTCCAGGAGATCAATATCCGCCTTTCGCTTGAGAGAAGGAATGGCGATTGGTGTAAAGGTCACCTTGCGCGGCAAAAGAATGTGGGATTTTATGGAGAAACTGGTTTCTATCACCCTGCCCCGCGTACGAGAATTTCAGGGCGTGCCCCGCAACTCTTTTGATGGAAGAGGGAATTATACTCTGGGTTTCAAAGAACAGATTGTTTTCCCTGAAATCGAATTTGATAAAGTAGATAAAGTGCGCGGTCTGGAAGTTGTCATTGTTACCACAGCTAATACGGATGAAGAAGGCAGAGCTTTATTAGAGTTATTAGGAATGCCTTTTGTTAAGGAATAAGGATAAGAATGGCGAAGAAATCAAAAATCATTAAATCTGAAAGACCGGCAAAATATAAAGTGCAGCAGCATAACCGCTGCGCCGTCTGCGGCCGACCTCGCGGCTATATGCGCAGATTTGGCACCTGTAGAATTTGTTTCCGTCGACTTGCTCTCACTGGCCAGATTCCTGGTGTGAGAAAATCTAGCTGGTAACTTAAGCTGGCAAAGGGGGAGTTATGATTATCACAGATCAAATTGGAGATATGCTAACCAGAATAAGGAATGCTGCCATCGTAAGACACGATACGGTGGAGATGCCGGCATCCAAACTCAAGGTAGCGATATTGAAAATCCTTAAAGAAGAAGGGTTTATCAATGATTATGAAGTTATCAAAGCTAAACCGCAAAAATTGATCCGGGTACGCTTGAAATATGGTGAGGATAACCGGTCTATCATCAGCGGCATCGAAAGGGTCAGCAAACCGGGTCTCAGGGTTTATGCTCAACACAATGAAATCCCGCGTGTCTATGGCGGTGTAGGTATTGCCGTGCTGTCTACTCCGAAAGGTGTAGTGACCGGTCAGAACGCTAAGCGCAATGGAGTAGGGGGCGAAGTCCTCTGCTACGTTTGGTAGTTCAATAATCGGCGATCAGGGCTCTGGTCTGGTGAGTTGATCCCGGATCAGCCGCTGAAAGCTAAAAACCAGGAGTTGTGTACATGTCTAGAATAGGTCGTTTACCCATCACCGTGCCTGCAGGGGTTACGGTAGATATAAAAGAAAGCCAGGTTAAAATTAAAGGGCCCAAAGGCGAAGTAAGCCAGGCAGTGATGCCGGGCATTGGTGTCACCATGGAAGAGGGTAAAATAACGGTTAGCCGCTCCGGTGACACTAAAGAACAAAAGGCGTTGCATGGTCTGACCAGGGCTTTATTAAATAATATGGTGACCGGTGTGACCAAAGGATGGGAAAAGAATCTGGAAATCGTCGGTGTGGGTTTCCGCGCTGAGAAAAACGGTGAGAAATTGACCATGAGGCTGGGTTTCTCGCATATTGTTGAAGTATCTCCTTTGCCGGGAGTCACCCTGACAATTGAAGGTCCCACTAAAATTAAAGTGACTGGTATAGATAAAGAAGTGGTGGGAGAGATGGCCGCCGAATTACGTGAAATCCGTCCGCCGGACGCCTATAAGGGCAAAGGGATCAGATATGCCGGCGAAGTAGTACGCATCAAGCCAGGCAAAGCTGGAAAAGCGGTAGGTAAGGGGAAATAATGAAGACTAACACGACCAGATTAGCTCGCATTAGAAGACATGAGCGGGTACGCTCTAAAGTAGAGGGCACTACCGAACGGCCGAGGCTCTCAGTATTCCGTAGTTTAAACCACATTTATGCTCAGGTTATAGATGATGTCAAAGGAATTACTTTAGCCTCTGCTTCAACCATTGACCAGGAAGTAACGAGTAACCTGGAAGGCAAGACAAAAAAAGCCCAGGCGGAACTGGTCGGTCAAATAGTGGCCAGAAGAGCCATGGAAAAGGGCGTACAGGCTGTGGTATTTGATCGCGGTGGTTACAAATATCTTGGCAGAGTACAATCTCTGGCAGATGCAGCCCGCAAAGTGGGTTTAAAATTTTAAGAGGCGGTAATAACAGGTGAGAGAGGTAATTAGCAAAATAGATCCATCCGGATTAACTTTGAACGATAAACTGATTTATATTAACCGCGTCGCCAAAGTGGTCAAGGGTGGTAAGCGGTTAAGATTCAGCGCTTTGACGGTCAGCGGTGATGGTAATGGGCATGTTGGCATAGGTGTCGGTAAAGCTAATGAAGTGCCCGAAGCGATCAGTAAAGCTGGAGCCGTGGCGCGAAAAAACCTGATCATGGTGCCGTTAAAAGGGAATACTATTCCTCATGAAATTGAGGTAAAATACGGCGCCGCCAAAATATTATTAAAACCCGCTGCTCCAGGCACCGGAATCATTGCCGGCGGCAGTATCCGCGCCGTTCTGGAATCAGCCGGTGTGAAGGATATATTGACCAAGTCCTTGGGAAGCTCCAACCGCATCAACGTCGCCAGAGCCACAGTACTGGCATTAATGAGTCTGAAAGATCCTCAGGCCGAATTGGCAAAACGTAAACCTTCAATCAGGGTCGAGGAGGCGGCAACCGGTGGCTAAAATGAAAATTACTTTGGTAAAAAGCAGTAATGGATATGGTCCTGATACGAAAGACACTTTGCAAACCCTGGGTTTGAGAAGAATCAATCAGAGTGTTGTGAGAGAAGATATTCCCTCGGTCAGAGGCCAGGTCATGAAAGTCAAACATCTAGTAACAGTTGAGGAAGCTTAAAATGCAGCAGAATAATTTATCTCCGGCTCCCGGTTCCCGAAAAAACAGGAAACGTGTCGGACGCGGCAACGGCAGCGGCCACGGCACGTATTCAGGCCGCGGTATCAAAGGCCAGAAATCCCGTTCCGGCGTGCAAATCCAGCGTGGATTTGAGGGCGGACAACTCCCCCTGATCAAAAGATTGCCTAGAAAACGCGGTTTTTACAATCGTAATCGCATCGAATACAGCCCGGTCAATGTTGGCTCATTAGCTATTTTTGAAGCCGGGACTGAAGTTGATTGTGAAATGTTGTATCAAACCGGAATTGTGGACTCTTTGACACGCCCCGTGAAGTTACTGGCTGAAGGTGAAATCAAGGTTGCACTGACTGTCAAAGCCAATAAATATTCAGAAGCCGCAAAAGCTAAAATTGAGGCTGCTGGCGGCAAGGTGGAGCAGATTTGAGCGCCAAAACTCAGAGCTTGCCCAGATTGATCCAGGCCATGAAGGACGCCTTCAGTCTGCCGGATCTCAGAAGCAAGATACTTTTTACCCTTGGTATGTTAATTATTTTCCGCCTGGTAGCGCATGTACCGCTGCCGGGTGTGAATTCTGCGGCACTGGCTGAACTGTTTGCCAACACGCCGTTACTGGGCATGTTGGACTTGTTCAGCGGAGGCGCTCTGAGGAATTTCAGTGTAGCGGCGATGGGTGTTTATCCTTATATCACCGCTACCATCATAATGACTATTCTGGTACCTGTAATACCCAAACTGCAGGCTCTTTCCATGGAAGGTGAAACCGGACGTAATAAAATTAATTTGATATCACATTGGCTGGTTATTCCGCTGGGCGCATTGGAAGCCTATGGTCAGATCACCTTTTTAAAAAGCCAGGGCGTAATAGAGTCCACTACCACACTGATGATGTTCACCATGATTATTTCCATGATTGCCGGCACGGTTTTTCTGATCTGGCTGGGTGAGTTGATCACCCAACACGGCATTGGTAATGGAATATCCATCATCATCTTCGGCGGCATCATCGCCGGTTACCCGCAGACTATCGGTCAGGCCGGCCTGTTAAGCGCCACCAATTTGACGGGTATAATATTCTTCTTCGCTATTTTGCTGGCCACTGTGGTGTTAATAGTGTATTTCACCGAAGCACATCGCAGAATTCCGGTTCAATACGCTAAAAGCGTGTTTCGCGGCGGGCGTATGTATAAGCAATCCGGAGCAACTCATATCCCGATCCGGGTCAATACCGCCGGCATGATACCCCTGATCTTTGCCATGTCTCTGGTGATGTTTCCGGGTATCGTGGCCACTTATTTTATGAATCCCCAGGGAGTCGATCCCAACTTCGCCAATACCATCTACAATTGGTTTAATCCCAGTGCAGACCTGCCGGTCAGCATTTTCTATTGGAGCCTGTATTTTCTTCTGACGGTCGGTTTTGCCTTCTTCTACACTTATATCATTTTCCAGCAGCAGGATCTGCCTGGCAATTTGCAAAAACAGGGTGGGTTTATCCCCGGTATCCGTCCGGGCTCTCAAACCAAAAAATATCTGGATGGTGTCATCGGACATATCACCTGGGCTGGAGCTTTATTCCTGGGGTTAGTGGCCGTAATACCCTTCCTGGCGCATATTACTACCGGTATCAACCTGCAGTTTTCCAGCATGGGGTTAATCATTGTGGTGGGCGTGGTGCTGGATACCATGAAACAACTGGAAGCTCAACTGGTGATGCGTCGTTATGAAGGTTTTATCAAGTAAGGAGCAGAATGTATTTAGTGTTATTGGGGGCACCCGGCGCCGGTAAAGGTACGCAAGCTGAAATTTTAACCAGGAAATTAAAGCTGGCGCATATAGCATCCGGAGATTTGTTCCGGCAAGCACTTTCAAAAGGCACTGAGCTGGGACTTCAGGCTAAGGCTTTCATGGAAAAGGGCCAATTGGTGCCTGATCAAATTACTATCAAAATGGTGCTGGAACGCATTGCCGCTCCGGATTGCCAGACCGGAATTATTCTGGATGGCTTTCCGCGCAATGTCGAACAGGCCAAAGCTCTGGATGCCGCTTTAAAACTTCAGAATAAGGCCATTGATAAAGCGGTATACATCAAAGTTTCTGAGGCGGAACTATTAACTCGCTTAACCGGGCGCTGGATTTGTCGCGCTTGTCAGGCCCCGTACCATGAACTGAATTCTCCGCCCAGGGTAGCCGGCAAGTGTGATAAGTGCGGAGGAGAATTGTACCAGAGAGCGGATGACAATACGGCAACTATCAAGAACCGGTTGAAAGTTTTTTTTGCTGAAACAGTTCCTTTGATAGACTATTATTTTCAGTCCGGCAAGTTATTGGAAGTTCAGGGCGAAGGAACCACGTCCGAAATCGGTGGAAGAATAGTTTCTGCACTGAATTCGCAAAAATTAAAAAAGTAATGTCTATCAGCATAAAGTCAGAACGTGAAATCGCGCTGATGCGAGAAGCTGGAAGGGTTGTAGCGGCGGTACTTGATCTGATTACTGTGCAGGTACAGCCCGGTTTAAAAACTAAAGAATTAGATATCATCGCCGAAAGAGAAATCCGCAAGCTGGGGGCTGAACCGTCATTTCTAGGTTATCACGGTTATCCCGCCAGTTTATGCGTTTCTATTAATGATGAGATCGTGCATGGCATACCCGGCGAGAGGATTATCAAAGAAGGCGATGTAGTTTCGCTGGACCTGGGGGCGGTCTACCAGAGTTATCAAGGCGATGCTGCCAGAACAGTAGGCGTGGGCGCTATCAGTCTAAAAGCCAGGCAATTGATTTCGGCTACTGAAGGAGCTTTTAACGCCGGCATTAAAATGGCCAGAGCAGGAAAACGTTTGTTTGATATATCAGCGGCTATCCAGAAATTCGGTGAATCCCGGGGGTTTTCGCTGGTGCGCGAATATGGCGGACATGGCATTGGCCGCAAGATGCATGAAGACCCCCATATTCCCAATTTCGGTCAGCCGGGCATGGGGCCGTTGTTGAAAAAAGGGATGACCTTTGCCATTGAGCCGATGTTGACCACCGGTGATTGGCATACCAGAGTTGGGCCAAACGGGTGGACTGTCTCAACGGTAGATGGCAGCATGGCAGCGCATTATGAGAATACTATTGTCATTACTGATAATGAAGCGGAAATTCTGACCGTAAAAAATCAATTATGATATAAATATTATAGGAAATATCAGGAGCATATGGCCAAAAAAGAGGCTATCGAAGTAGAAGGTACGGTGATTGAGGCTTTGCCCAATGCTAATTTTTGGGTGGAACTGGCCAACAACCATCGGGTTCTGACGCACATCTCGGGCCGCATGCGCATGCACTATATCCGTATCTTGCCGGGTGATAAGGTGTTGATAGAGCTTTCCCCTTATGACCTGTCCAGAGGACGGATTACTTATCGTTTGGAATAGAATTGAAATCAAACTGGATATGCTGTAACAATATATGTTACAATGATATGTTGCGTCAAAAAAGCAGTTGTTAACCCGCCAAAAAGGGCTGGTGAGTATTTGAAAGGTTGAGACAATAAAACATGAAAGTTAGAGCTTCAATCAAAGCAAGATGTGAAAAATGCCGGGTGATCAAGAGACACGGAATTGTCAGGATAATTTGTACTAATCCCAAGCACAAGCAGAAACAGGGTTAACATTGTGATGGTCAAGGAGGAGAACTAATGCCCCGTATTTCAGGTGTGGATATCCCTCGTAACAAACAAATCTGGGTCTCACTGCAATATCTCTTTGGTGTGGGCCCTACTAATAGTAAGACTATTCTGGATAAAGCCAAAATCAAGCATGAGACCAGAGCGGATGCTTTAACTGAAGAGGAAGTTAACCGCATACGTGAAATTATTGATAAAGGAGTGGCGGTTGAAGGTGATCTGCGTAAAGAGATCAACTTGAACATACGGCGCTTGATTGAAATTGGCAGCTATCGTGGCACACGGCACCGCCGCAGTCTGCCGGTCAGAGGGCAGAGAACCAGGACCAATGGCAGAACCCGCCGGGGTACGCGCAAGACTGTAGCCGGTCGCGGACAGAAGCGTGGAGCTACCAAGAAATAGACTAGGTTAATATCATTTGAAATAGTGGATATCCGTTTGTTCAGGAGGATGGAATGCCCAAACAGGCAAAAGCCAAAGGTAGAAGAAAAGAAAAGAAGTCAGTGGCCAATGGTAAAGTTTTTATACAATCTACTTTTAACAACACCATTGTAACACTGACAGATGCTCAAGGAAACGTTCTTTCCTGGGGGAGTGCCGGATCATCCGGATTCAAAGGTTCGCGTAAAGGTACTCCTTATGCTGCGCAGCTGGCCTCTCATGAAGCCGCTCGCAAAGCCATGGAGCATGGTCTTAGACAGATTGAAGTATTTGTGAAAGGTCCCGGCAGCGGACGCGAAGCGGCCATCCGCTCGCTTCAATCCTCGGGTCTGTATATTACCAGCATCCGGGATATTACACCGGTGCCTCATAATGGTTGTCGTCCTCCTAAGATACGAAGAGTATAGGGAGCAAAAATGGCTAGAATTGTTGGACCAGTATGTAGATTGTGCCGCCGCAGTGGCGATAAATTGATGTTGAAGGGTGACCGGTGTTTTGGCGCCAAATGTGGTGTCGACAGGCGTCCCAAGCCTCCGGGACCACATGCCGCTACTCGTCGCAGGATGTCGGACAGAGGTATTCAACTCAGGGAAAAGCAAAAAGCCAAGTACACTTACGGCCTGTATGAAAAACAGTTTAAGCGTTTCTTCAACATTGCCGGAAAACAAAGCGGCATCACCGGGGATAATCTCAAGGTGCTGTTGGAAAGACGTTTGGATAATGTAGTGTTTAGATTGGGATTCGCGGATTCCCACTCACAAGGTCGCCAGCTTGTTCTGCATGGTCATCTGCTGGTCAATGATAAAAAAGTGGATATTGCCTCTTATCTGGTTAACCAGGGTGACACTATCAAGTGGCGTGAAGGCAGCAAAAAGACCGAGTATTTCAAGATTTTGGCTGAAGGAATTAAGGCCAAAAGTGTGCCTAACTGGCTGGATCTGGATAGAGAAAACATTGTCGGAAAGGTCTTGTCATTACCTTCATCCGCCACTATTGAAACCAAGTTTGAAACCACTAACATCGTGGAGTGGTATTCCAGATAGCAGTTTTTTGTAAAAATTATTGGAGGTAGTACCTTGTCTCCACTATCAATACCCAAAATTGAGTGTGTTGAGAGCACAGGTAACTTTGGTCGGTTCTCAGTGGAACCCCTGGATAAAGGGGTTGGCATAACTTTGGGCAACGCCATGCGGCGCATGCTTTTGGGTTATCTGCCCGGCGCTGCGGTGACCTCAGTTAAAATCGAAGGTATCCAGCATGAGTTTTCAACCATTCCTAACATGAAGGAAGATACCATCGAGTTTTTATTGAATGTTAAAGCTATTCGGCTCAAAGCCTATAACAACCGTCCCAGCAAAATGATTCTGGAAGTGTCACGGGAAGGGGAAATATTTGCTTCGGATATCAAACCTTCAGATGAGTTTGATATTGTTAATCCTGAATTATACCTGGCCACCATGAACGCTCCGGATACGGTTTTGAATGTTGAATTCACTGTTGAAACCGGTGAAGGGTTTTTGCAGGCTGATACCAATGCCAACCTGCCGATCGGGGTCATACCGGTGGATGCCATATTCACACCCATTCGTAAAGTGAATTTTACTACTGAGCCGATGCATATCGGGCGGGAAACCAGCCGCGAACGCATGAATCTGGATGTCTGGACGGACGGTACTATTTCTCCCGTGAATGCCGTCAGCCAGGCTGCCGAGTTGTTGGTGGAACAGTTAGCTCCTTTTGTAAATTTGGCCATAAATTCCCGAACCCAGGTTGAAAAGAAGTTATCCGATTTTGTCATCCCGAATGAAAAAAACAATATCCCGATAGAAGATCTGGATCTTTCTGTGCGCACCATGAACAGCTTGCGGCGGGGCGGAATTAATACCGTCGGTGAACTGGTGTCAAAAGGTGAAAAAGAACTTTTGTCCCTGCGTAATTTTGGACAGAAGTCCCGTCAGGAAGTGGAAGAGCGTCTGGCTACCATCGGCTTGACTCTGGCTTCTGATGGTCAGCCCAAACAGGATATTCAACCCGAAGAACAAGAAAAATAATTTCGTTTGTGATTTTCTAAACAAATTCACTGAGGAAGAACTGATATGAGACACGGTATGGTAAGCAGAAGGTTTGACAGACCAATCGGCCTCCGGCAATTGATGTTCCGGAACCTGGTCACTGAGATATTGGATCATGAGAAAATCAAGACCACCGAACCTAAAGCCAAAGCGGTGCGCGGTATGGCTGAGAAAATGATCACTTTGGCCAAAGCCGGAGATTTGAGCTCTCGCCGTAAGGCCATGGCTTTTATTCTGGATAACAGGGTCACCGAAAAACTGTTCAAAGACCTGGGTCCGCGTTATGCTGAGAGGCATGGCGGTTATACACGCATTATTAAAATCGGGACGAGATTGGGTGATGGGGCCACCCTGGTCCAGATCGAACTGGTTAAATAAGGAGAAAAACGGCTGTTTGAGATTTCGCGCAGCCGGAAAAATTGGGCAGCAGTCTCATCAAAATAGTCCTGGTAGTGGAATATGATGGAACCCGCTATTGCGGCTTTCAATTTCAAGATAATGTGTTGACTATCCAGGGAGAGATTGAAAAAGCCATCCGGCAGGTGACCGGTGAAGCGCTCCGGGTAATGGGAGCCAGCCGGACAGACAGCGGAGTTCATGCCAAAGGCCAGGTGGTTTGTTTCCGTACGGAATGCGGATTGCAGCCCGGATCATGGTTAAAAGCTCTGAACCATTTTCTGCCCGTTGATATTGCGGTGCGAGAAGTTTACCAGGTTAATATGGATTTCAATGTCCAGCGTGAGGCGGTCAGCCGCTTGTACCATTATTTGATTTATAATAATGTGATACGCTCTCCCTTTCAGCTGAGATATGCCCACCGGGTGGCCGGTCGGCTTAACCTGGACAGTATGAATGAGGCTTGCCGCGAGTTGCTGGGGGAGCACGATATGGCTTCCTTTGTAACCGACGTGGCTCAATCGGATATAAAAAGTACTTTAAGAACGGTGTATCGCGCACGGGTGGAGGCGCATCAGGATTTGGTGATGTTTTCAATTGAAGCCAATTCTTTTTTGCCTCACCAGGTACGCAATACCATCGGGACTCTGATTAAAATCGGACTGGGGAGAATCGCAGTCAGCGATTTTAAAAGAATTATGGAGGCCAGGAAACCAGGGTTGGCAGGCCCGACCGAGCCAGCTCAGGGATTGTGTTTGATTCGAGTGAATTACTCTCGACCTTTAGGAGAATATCATGAATAAGACCTATACAGTGAAACAAGGTGATTATACCAGGAAAACCCATGTTGTGGATGCCAAAGATAGAATTCTCGGGCATGTTGCAACTGAAGTAGCCAAATTATTAATGGGCAAGGATAAGCCTTTATTTGATCGCAATTCCGATATCGGTGACATCGTGACGGTGATTAATTGCGAAAAAGTTCAGGTAACCGGCAAGAAACCTCAACAGAAATTGTATTATTGGCATTCCAACTATCCGGGCGGCTTCAAAAATATCTCTTATGAAAAATTAATGCAGCAGCATCCTGACCGGATCATTACCTTCGCGGTGGACGGCATGTTGCCTCACAACCATTTACATGATAAGATGATGGGGCGTTTGAAGGTCTTCATCGGACCGGTGCCCGGAAAACATACCATTACAGAAAAGACCGAAGTGAAGGCCTCTATCAAGAAAGCCCTGGTTGAAAAGGTTCACATTAAGAGCGCCAAGGAAAGAACACAAGGCAAGAGATAAGATATCATCGATAATAAAGACTTCAACAGAAATTAAAGGGGATATGATTCAGTGGAAAAACAAGCGTATTTTTATGGAACCGGTAGAAGAAAAACCGCCATCGCCCGCGTCAGGGTGATGCCTGGCAATGGAGCCATCATTATTAATGGCATTCCCTATGAGGATTTGTATTCTCAGCCTGACTTGCGCCGCAGAGTGTTACAACCGATGGCGGTAACAGATAGTGTGGGTAAATACAATGTGGTGGCCAAAGTGGAAGGCGGAGGAATGTCCGCCCAAAGCGGAGCGGTTTCTCACGGTATCTCCCGGGCATTGGTGGAAATCGATGAAAAATCCAAGGGTACGCTGCGTAAGAGTGGTCTGCTGACCCGGGACTCCAGAGAAAAGGAAAGAAAGAAAC
>DAOUAU010000195.1:0-1888 GCA_034433195.1 Dehalococcoidales bacterium | reverse complement strand
GACAGCAGACACCGGCTTTATTCTGAGCCACCTGCGCGCCGCCAAGTTCATCATCGGTGACGTCCTGTCTTAATACCGCCTTGACCACCCTTGGACCGGTAATGTAGGCATAGCTGGAACCTTTGACCATGAAGATGAAATCCATCAAGGCCGGAGAATAGACGGCGCCGCCGGCGCAGGGTCCCATGATGGCGCAAATCTGGGGAATTACCCCGGAGGCTAAAGTATTGCGATAAAAAATAGTGCCGAAACCGGCCAGAGCATCCACACCATCCTGAATGCGGGCGCCTCCGGAATCATTGATGCCAATAACCGGACAGCCGGCTTTCATGGCGGAATCCAGACAAAGACAGATTTTATTGGCATGCGTTTCGGCCAGGGTACCACCCTGAACGGTAAAATCCTGAGAGTAAACATAAACGGTGCGGCCGTTAACTTTGCCGTAACCGGTCACCACGCCATCAGCGGGTGCTTCTTCCGCGCTGCCGGCGCCGCGGCTGACACCAAAGCCCCACAATTCATGAAAAGTACCTTTGTCCATTAACAGGTCGATGCGGTCGCGGGCAGTCAGTTTGTTCTTACGGATTTGACCGGCTACCCTCTCCCCGCCGCCCATGGCCTCAATCTTCTGGCGTTTGCCGGTCAAGTCGGTCAAAAAAATTTGTTTAAGTAATTTGTCCTCGTCCACCTAGGCCTCCATAAATTCAATCATCACATGGCTTTCTTTAGGCAGCGCGAAAGCTACTCGCAGACCACCGGGAATTACCATGGGCTTTTCGTGAATCAGAGTACCGCCCTCTTTTTTGACTCTGGCCAGAGTATCTGCAATATTATCCACGTAGATAGCGACATGATGGATAGCATCCGCTTTGGTATCGGCATATTGTGCCAAAACTTCTTTTTCATTCAAATATTGTACAAATTCGAGATTGGCCCCTGCCGCTTTGATGGTGGCCATGCGCATCATCCCGGGCACCGTCATATCTGAGATTTCGCTCTTGTTGACGCCCAGTTGCTCGGTATAAAACTTCAGCGTAGCATCCATATTTTTAACGGATATTCCCACATGGTCAACTTTTTCAATTTTCATAAACACCCTCCTGTTTTGAGTTCAAAGTATTCAATCATCAGTTGCCTTGAAACAGGCAAAATCCGATCACCGGCGATTATCAGTCAAAGTCCGCCCCGATGCATATTCCCCATAATACCACAACAAAAACAGAACAACCATATATGTAAATAGAGTTTAGTCGCATTGCATCAATGTTTTTATACAAAATCTCACCTTAAGGTGAGATTTTGTATAAAAAGGGATATTAACAGCGGATTACTCTGTGAATTGGATGAATGGGGGTATTTTTATTTCTTTCTCCAGGTTGTGCCTGCAGGTGTATCTTCCAGCAGAATGCCCAGTTCGGTTAATTTTTTGCGTATTTCATCCGCCATCTGGAACTGTTTGGCTTGCCTCAAATTCAGACGGGTTTGAATCAACAGTTCGATGAATGGCGCCGCTTCAACTGAACCGGTTATCGCTCCGGCCGCCGGCAAACGCAGCCCTAACACCTCGGCTGCCAGTTCTTTCAAAGTTTTGACAGCTTCGCCGATATTGAGACCGGAATCGGCTGCCTGGTTGATATCCCGGGCCATGTCAAACAGTATGCCCAGGGCTTTGGCTGAATTGAAATCATCATCCATGGCATCCATGAACTGCTGGCGGTATTTCTCGGAAATTAAAGTCTGGGCGCTGGTCGATGGATTCGGCCGGTTGGCGGCCCTGGCCAGTCTTTCAGCCCCTTTGACCGCTCCGTCCAGTCCATCCCAGCTAAAAGACAGAGGGCTGCGGTAATGTGAACTGAGAATAAAAGTACGGATGGCATCAGCGCTGTAT
>DAOUAU010000194.1:0-7675 GCA_034433195.1 Dehalococcoidales bacterium | reverse complement strand
TGTTGCCGGGATTGATAGGCGCGTCCGTTTGAATCAAATTATAAAGCGCTTCCCAAATACTAACTCGAATAGTTACATCCAGATTGCTGACGATGCCTTTGGTAGCGCTAATGCCACGCCCCAGAGAATTGCCCATCGCCATCACCCATTGTCCGACCTTGAGCTGGGTAGAATTCCCTATTTTTGCCGCTTTCAATCCGCTGGCATTAATTTTTAGCACCGCGATATCCGATACCCTGTCAGTCCGTATGATGGCCGCCTGGAAACTGCGGCCGTCATCCAGAGTGATGGTGATGCTTTCCGCCCCGCTGACTATATGGTTATTAGTTACTATCAACCCGCTTTCATCAATGATCCAGCCTGAACCTGAACCTTCCTGAGGGACGGAACCGCTTAGAACATCAAAACTGACAACGGTCACATCTATCGCTACTACTGACGGCCTGACCTGTTCGACCAGGGGAATGAAGTCCGGATATTTGGATATCTCTGTACCGCTCGAGACATCCGGAGTCACCCAGTCCGCCATGATGGCGGTGGGAGTGACGGTTTTTACCGGTGTGGGAGTAGGGTTCAGATTAAAATAAACGCAACCGGTCATTGAAAAAAGCAGCATTAGTATTAAAATACACATGCTGGCTATCTTTATTTTCATTTCAACATCCCCTCACTGCCTGGCAGCATTTGGCATTTTACTATGCCTAACTTAATTCTAATCTGTTAACCTTTATCAAACAAGAGCATTTCCTTTTTCATGAAAGATGTGTAAATCCAAACAATGTGATTTAAAATTCTCTTTGACTATCACCCTCCCAGCGTACTAGAATAAAACCAATTCATCTCATCCCAATCATAAAGTCCGTGTAGACTAAATATAGATAAGGAGACACTATGAAAGTCAAAGCCGCTATCACCTGCGAATATCACAAACCTCTGGTCATTGAGGAAGTTGAACTGGATGCCCCGCGAAAAAAAGAGGTTCGCCTTAAAGTGGCCGCCACCGCCATCTGCCATAGCGATATCCATTGCAAACACGCTGAACATGGTGTTCATCCCCTGCCTGCCATCGGCGGGCATGAAATCTGCGGATATGTAGATGAGGTAGGTCCGGAAGTGAGCTACGTTAAAAAAGGCGATAAGGTAATTGCTTCCATCATCCCGGTGGGTTGCGGGCATTGTTATTATTGTTATATCGGTGCCACTGGAGTGTGTCAAAATAATCCTCTGGCTTTGTTCAAACCGGGGCCTTTTGTCACCAGCAAAGGGCAGCGCATCCTGAACTTTGAAGGAGCAGTAGCCGGTTTTGCTGAATATACAGTAGTGCCGGAAGCCCATCTGGTTAAAATGCCGGATGCCATTCCGGTCGATAAAGCCTGTTTGATCGCCTGCGGGGTTATCTCAGGATACGGAGCGGTTTTAAATCGCGCCAAAGTCCAGACCAACCGGAGTTGCGTGGTCGTCGGTACCGGCGGGGTTGGCTTGAATGCCATCCAGGGCGCGGCCTCAATCGGCGCCTATCCAATCATCGCCGTGGATATAGTTGACAGTAAGCTGGAAGTTGCAAAAAAGTTCGGTGCCACTCATGTCATCAATTCTAAAACTGAAAAAGAGCCGGTTAAAAAAGTGTTTGAGCTGACCTACGGCCGCGGAGCGGATTTTATCATTGTCTCCGTTGCCGGTATAGATATTTTACGTCAAGCCTGGACTATGGGCGGAGCGCTAAGCACCACCTGCATTATCGGTCACGGCTGGGACGAAAGATTGTCTGAGTGGAGACCGGTGGAATTCTGCGCTGGCCGCACTCTGACCGGCAGCGCTATGGGCGCGGTGCGCGCCAGAGTGGATATTCCACGCCTGGCGGAATTATACCTGATTGGTAAAATCAAACTGGACGAACTGATTACCAATCACTTCCCGTTTGCCAAAATTAATGAAGCCATGGATTCCATGGAGACCGGTAAAGTCATACGCAATGTTATCATGTTCGATAGTTAACAGAGCGCTCCAGACACCGGGGATAAAAGGTAACATGACCAGTTGATGGTCATGTTACCTTTTATCACTCATGGTTCACTCTGTGCCAGGAGGCGGTCAATGGTTATCCGGTTTCTTGTAGACTGCCTTATTCCTTACTGTTCCCTGTGAAGGATTAGAACTTGATTTTTGTTTAAGTAAGATTAATAATATATTAAGATGTAATTATTTCACAATTTTTTGGATTTGAAAATGGTATTACTGGCTAATTTATCAAAGTATTAAATATGAATCAGGAGGGAGATATGGATTTAGGTCTGAAAGGAAAGGTTGCACTAGTAACAGGCGCCGGCAGTCAAATTGGTTTTGGTAAAGCCATTTGCCTGCTTCTGGCCGCCGAAGGCTGTGATATCATCGCTGCTGACCTGGATTTTGCGGGCGCTGAAAAAACCGCCGCCGAAGTGGTCAAACTGGGACGCCAGGCAATCGCCGTCAAATGTGACATCACTGTTAAAGCCGATTGCCAGGCCATGGCTAAAACCGCTCTGGATAAATTCGGTAAGATTGATATTCTGGTTAACAATGCCGGCGGAATCGCCGCGCAGGGGGGGCCATTCGAAGCTCAGGAAGAAACTGTCTGGGACAAGAACTACACTTTAAACCTGAAAGGCCCGATGCTGGTCACTCAAGCGATTATACCCAATATGATCGCTAAAAAATACGGCAAAATCATTAACGTGGCTTCCGATACTGCTAAAATGGTCTTTCCGGGTGTAGATATGTACTCCATCGCCAAGGCCGGCGTGTATATCTTCTCCAGAGGATTAGCCAAGGCGGTCGCCAAGAATAACATCAATGTCAACGTCATCTCTCCCGGCTGGTCCATGGATACTGATTTCATGAAGGGACCCAAAGAGATGAAGGAAAATGTGGCAAAGCACTTCACAGCCGATACCCCGTTGGCCAAAGGCACCACTGTCATGGACATCGCGTCCGCCGTGGCTTATCTGGCTTCCGACCTTTCCGGCGATATCACCGGTCAGGTATTGAGCATTTCAGGCGGATCAACAATGCAGTAAATCGCTTTTTTCGATGAAACAGCATATTCGACATTCAAAGCTCGAATTTGAAAATACCGGGTGATAAAGAAAGGGGACTCGTTAATGCGAGTCCCCTTTCTTTTGTTCTGACGGGAAAGAAATTTTATTTTTTTACAGTGGCTTTGGCAACCTCATCATAATAAATTTTACCCTCCGGAAAACAGGTGAAGTGGATGATGGGAATGCTGATTCTGGGAAAGGCCAGCGGACAATGCATGGTGCCAGCCGGAAGATAGACCATAGTGCTCTTGTGAATCAGGTGTTTTTCATCATTAATCCAAAGCTCAATATCAGCATCCAGATCAGTAATATCATCCGGATTGGTACCGAAGAAGCAGAGCACTTCCGCGAAATTATGCTTATGGGGCTTAACGGCCGCTTTGAATTTGGCTAATTGCTCGGCGGTTGGTTTGGGCGCATCCGGCGGAGGCGGGGCGATCCAGACACATTCGGTATAAAAAGCACCCGGGACAATGTCATTATCCAGGAAAAGTATTCTTCCACTTTTACCACTGGCAGCTTCGGGCGGAGGGGGAGGGCTCCAGGGAGCTTCATTCCTGGGAGGAACCAGTTTAGCCACAATATATTTGGATGTACCGGCGGCGACTTTCTTTTTGGTTTTAGTTACGGCATCAGCTTTAAATTCATTACTGGCGCCAATGCTGAAATGGAAAACCCGCCTGGTGATATTCTTGAATGAAACACTATGCTCCATTCCGGCTGGAACAAATACCAGACTGGTTTTGCTGATCAAATGCTTTTCCCCACCCAGAATTAGCTCAATCTCAGCGCCCAGATCACGGGGATTCTTGAAATCACTGCCGAAAAAGGCCAGAACCTCCTCAAATGGGTGGGAATGTTCAGCCAAACCAACCTCACCGCCTATGATTTTATCAGCCGGGCCAGGAGAGTACCAGATGGCTTCGGAATACAGATGCGAACCAGGAATCACTTTTTCATCCAACCAGACGACATGGTTCATGGTTTTGGACTTTTTACCCGGCTTATCAGTACGGATGGGCGGCAATTCAATATTTTTTCTAACACCGGTTATCATTAGGTGATCAGTATAATGCCCTGCCATAGTCACCTCCATTATTGACTACTCACTTTAACTCGAGATGGGTTATTGCACCACCGCGCTATCGCCCCAGCCTTCTCTCATAGTACCGCAATCCAGCATGATCGCCATCTCGATATGCGGTTTACGTACCCTGGGCCACAGCAAAGGTCCATGGATAAGCCCCCTGGGAATGAACATACCATAGCTGGTGTCAAAACTTAAAAGGTCTCCTCCCAGACCAAATTGCATATCAGCTCCCAGGTCTTCCGGATTTTTTGGATCGCCGCCGATGTGCAGAACAATCTCTTCATATTTCTGATGAACCATAGTGGAAATTTGGGGAGTAGGGGTGTCCCAAACCCAGCCAAATTCAATATAGGTATTGGCCAGGTTAATTTGAGTCTTGCTCATATAGGTCATCGTCGGCGCCTGACGGCCGGCTGTGAAAAATGCTCCGGATTCTCTCATCGGGCTGCGAATCACCAGTTGTTCATAGTCAAACTTCTTGTCTTTCCTGGGAAGCGTTTTTTTGGCATCTTTAATACCGCTTTTACCCCATCCTTTTATGGGATCACCGGTCCCCAGCATCATCGCCATTTCAATGTGCGGAAAATCAAATTTCTTCCATGTCAGCGGGCCATGGGGAGTACCAGCCGGAATAAAAATAGCGGTGGTGGTATTAAAAGTGACGGGCTGTCCACCAATATAAAACTCAATTTCGCCGCCTAAAACCTGAGGGGTTTCCGGATTGCCGCCCCAATGCAGAACTATCTCATCAAAATCATGCACATGCTCATGTATATGCGGATTGGGGTCCGGGATGCCGTAGATCCAACCTAATTCAATGTAATAGTTGGCTTCCGGGACTTGTTTGGCGCTCATGAAGGTCATGGTGGGGCTCTGGCGATTCTTGATGCCTGGTCCTGCCTCATAAATCGGTTTTCTGACCGCATATTTTTCATACTGGGATTTTAACATTCTCAGTTATCCTCCTGTAATATTTCAGTCCACATAATACCATGTCCAGGCTTCTGGTGATTACAACGCCTGAACGCGGGTTCTATACCTTGTAAAACAAACTTCAGCAATTGTCTTGTCAGCTCTTCGATAGTCCATGGATCACTGGTTTTGGTATCGCTACTTTATATCTTATATGATATGAAAAATAACCCTGCGGGGCAGCTGTAGATTTCCCCTAGACAAAAGACCATGCGCAAAACGGATATACAAAAAATCTTTATGAATATGACAATTGGGCTTGACTCTGTAATTTAAGTTCTTATAGATAGTTTATTTGACTTAAATTATAATAGACTACCTTTGCTTGGTCAAATCACATGATCGTGGCTGGATGGGTTATAGGCAGATTAAAAGAAGGCAGGAATAATTTTTGAACAACCTGGTCTCCCAGGAGAGATTCGAACTCTCGACCACCTGCTTAGAAGGCAGATGCTCTATCCGGCTGAGCTACTGGGAGATGCACCTTTTAGAATTTACCATTTGCAGTGATTTTGGTCAAGTTTGTAATTCCAACCCTTCTGGCACACGCTGAAATTTTACTGTTGAAGCAGTTACCATGACGACAGCGGTGATATGAAAACGGTATCGACAAAACATTGAACGAAAATGGGATTTATTATTTCAATTCATGAAACAGAGTTTGACAGGAGCTGGCCGGTGAATGAAAAAAGAAGACTGGTATCGCAGGCGATTAATGAGTTTTTTTGCGGTTATTCGCGGGGTGGATCGCCATCGAATCCACCATTCGGATTTAAAAATATGGCTCCCGGTTTGCCCGGCAGAGGCGTCAACCAGTCGGGACTGCTATGCGGAAATAGCAGTCTGGCCTGCCAGTGAATAGCGAAGTCTTCAGCTTTTACACCGGGATAAAGCCTGGTCATGGCGTCTACCATCGCTGTCGCGCTCCTGGCATTATCGTACACTTCCTCGTAATTGTCCAGATAGCTGAGTGACCAATCGATGCACCCCGTGTAGCTGATTGAACCTTTTGCCTGTACCTCTTCCATCAGGCGCACTTTGGCACTGTCGCAGTGACCGGGAATAACTATGCGAGCATCAAACTCCCTGAGTTTAGCAATTGAGGCGCGCCATTTAACCCGCCGCGCCACGTTGCTTTCAATCGGCCACAAATGGCAATCATGAAAGGCCACATCGGTAGCGCAGGCTACCCTGATCGATGGGATCCAAACTACGGAGTTGTTGACGCTGTCACCCTCCCAGTCATCTGAGAACAGTATCTCTTCACCTTCGAGAAAAAGGCGCGGTTCGTCCAACTGCATAGGAATGGTGGTTTGGCGTGGGATATCATCAGGGCCAAAGCGATCGATCGCCCACAATTCTATCTTATCACTGGAAGTAGCCACGATATCCTTCACCACGCTCGGCAAAGCCACAATCCTGGCCCTCGGGTAAGCGTGCTTTAAAACTTGCAAACCAAAATGGTGGTCAGGATGGAAGTGCGAAACGTAAATATGGGTAAGATTTTTACGCATCGGAATAATTTCAGCAATCATCCGGTGAGTATCGCTCAGAAGTTGGGAAGCATCAATCAGGACCGCATCCCTCTCACCGTATATCAAAGTGGAGTTGCTGTTAAAGCCCAGATAACTGTGCAGAAAGACTCTAAACTTAAGAGACAAATTTCTCCATCACTTTCTATGAATGGGTGACAATGAGCATTCCTATACCCCGAACCGGTCACCCTCCAACATCACAATTGTTTAAACCAATAAATATGTTAATGTAAAACTTCTCAAGAGTCAATTGAAAATATTCTGATTGAAGTTATCTGATTGATAGCACCGGACGCTTCCAGGATTTGGAAGCGTCCGGTACATGATCGGTAGAATACAATTATCAGACAATCAGCTTAGTAAACCATTCGTTGACTTTGCCCCAATTGACAATACTCCAGAATCCCTCTACATATTTGGCCCGGTCATTTTTATAGTCCAGATAATAGGAATGCTCCCAAACGTCCAGAACCATCAGAATCTTGAAACCTGCTGGAAAATTAACATTATGTTTTTCGACCTGCAAAATTATTGGCCGTCCGGCTTCTTTACAGTAAGAAAGCACTGCCCATCCTGAACCTTCAGCGCTGGTGGCAGCCGCGGTAAATTCTTTCTTGAATCTGGCAAAACCACCAAATTCAGTAGTCAGGGCTTCTGCCAGTTTAGCTGCGGGTTCTCCACCACCGCCCTTGCCAGCCGGAGCCAGGTTTTGCCAAAAAAGAGAATGCAATTTATGACCGCCCATATGAAAGGACAGCTCTTTCAACGTGGATTTCATATCCAGGTCAATGTTATCTTTGCGAGCTTTATCCAGTTTATCAAAGATGTTATTGGCCCCGGTGACATAAGCCTGATGATGTTTGGTGTGATGCAACCTGAGTTGTTCTTCGGTGATGAATGGGGTTAAATCAGCATAACCATAAGGCAGGACAGGCAATGAATAGGGTTTTGACATCATTATCTCCTTAATCAATAACTTTTATTTAACCATGGTCTTCGTTGAA
>DAOUAU010000193.1:0-1878 GCA_034433195.1 Dehalococcoidales bacterium | reverse complement strand
TGCCCCATTTTTCAGTAACCCGGCGGACCATCGCCTTAACCGCCTCACCGTCTGAGACATCGGCTTTCACTGCCAGGGCTTCGCCGCCGTCCTGGTTGATCATCTCTATCACTTTGGCAGCTTCAATATCATTGGAAAAATAGTTGACGGCCGTTTTGGCCCCCATTGATGACAGTTTATGTGCGATGGCCCTTCCCAAACCACGGGAAGCCCCGGTAACCAGAGCTACTTTACCGGTCAGTTCGGCAGTCAATCCCAACTCCTGCAAGCAATTTAAAACTATTTATCAGAGATCACCGGAGCGATGGTATAACCGCCGTCAATGGTGATCACTTGTCCTCTGATCATGAAGGATTCCTCACTGCACAGGAAATAGGCCAGATTGGCTACGTCTTCAGGCTGCACCATGCGTCCGGCCGGTGTATTTTGAACCATCCTGAAGGGCAGTGTATTGTCATTGGCATAGATTTTCAGAGCTTCAGTCTCCACTGCCCCGGCGGCAATGCAGTTGACCCGGATATTGCTGGGAGCCAGCTCAATGGCCAGATAGCGCGTCAGTGCTTCCAGAGCGGCTTTTGAGACTCCCACCGCGGAATATACCGGCATGGCCAGGCGTGCACCCAAACTGGAAATACTCACTATTTGTCCACCGTTGGGCATCAATTTAAACGCTTTCTGAGAGCACATCAGCATGGCGCGAGCATTGATATCCATCGTCCAGTCCCAGCTTTTTGCATCCAGTTCCATGGCTGCCCGGGCCACCCCGGAGGCGGCATTGCTGATAAAAATATCCAGCTTGCCAAATTGGGCTTCAATCTCCTGAAACATGCTCTCGATCTTTTCAACTTCACCCACATTGGCCTTGATAATACAGGCGCGCACTCCTTTTTCACGGGCTTCCGCTGCAGTGGCTTCGGCCTGCGAGGTCCGCCGAAAATAGTTGATGATCACATCGGCGCCTGCGGACGCCAATTTCAATGTGATGGCCCGGCCGATACCCCGCGAACCCCCTGTAATTAAAGCTACCTTACCTTTGAGAGACACATCTATTCCAATTCAAAATTCACAGGTAAAATTTTTAACCCCGGATTGTGAACTTGATACACTTTATTTCTTTTCAGCTACTTTCTTTTTCACATAATCGATGAATCCGCCCATATCGGTCAGGACTTTCATTTCCTCATCCACCAGTTCAATATCGAAAGCCTCTTCAAGGGCTACCATTATTTGAACCACATCCAGAGAATCCGCTCCCAGATCTTTAAATGTGGTGTTCGGAGTGATAATCACATTTTCTTTTCGGGTAATTTTAGCAATGGATTTGCGTAATACTTCGTCAACTTCTTGAGATCTATCGGCAGTCATTTAATACTCCTTTTGTCTGTTTATTCTGAGCATCAGGCATTCGGTACATTCAAACGTGACCGGATGTCCGTCAATTCTTTCTTTAAAACGTTCACAATGTCTTTCCCGGCTAATTCCTTGACATAGATCATGGCGCGGGCAATCTCATCCGCTTTGGAGCGGCCATGGGCTTTGATGACCAGTCCGTTGACAGCCCAGATAGGGCCTCCACCAACCGCTTCAGCCGCATTGGTCATCTTCAAAAAGCTGCCGCATAGATCCCTGATATCAGCTTCTGACATTCTGCCCTTTAATTTCTTCTCCAGCCAGTGTGCTGTGACATGCCCCATGCATTCGTAAAATTTTACCAGCACATTACCCACAAAACCATCACAAACCACAACATTGGCTTTTCCAGTAGGAATATCATAGCCTTCAATATTGCCGATAAAATTTAATCCGCTTTTTTTAAACAGCGGGTAAGCGGTTTTGACCAGTTCGTTGCCTTTGCCCTCTTCAGCCCCGATGCTCAGG
>DAOUAU010000192.1:0-8300 GCA_034433195.1 Dehalococcoidales bacterium | reverse complement strand
TTTTTGCCGCCGGATTCCGTAAAGGAGACATCGTAGTCAACACATTCACTTATCACATGTCCCCGGCCGGCATCTTGTTCCATGAGGGACTCAGACAATGTGGAGCTACCGTGGTAGTGATGGGCACCGGCAACACCGATATGCTGATCAAAGCCATGCTGGATCTAAAAATCAACGGATTTCTGGGAACTCCCTCCTTTCTGGCCAGCGTGATTAAAAAGGCTGAGGAACTGGGCCTGGATTTTAAGCGTGACCTGGCCTTGAAAAAAACCTGGTTTACAGGTGAACCATTGACCGCTGCATTACGCCAGAATTTTGAAACCAGATATAATTTATCCACCTCACAAGCCTATGCCGTCACTGAACCCGGGGGCGCCATCGCCTATGAATGCTCAGCTCAAGGCGGAATGCATGTGGTAGATGACTATATCGTTGAGATAGTGGACCCCTTGAGCGGAAAACAGCTCCCACCAGGTCAGATCGGAGAAATAGTGGTTACTCCTCTGCACAACCGCACCTGGGGTTTGCTGCGTTTCGGTACCGGCGATATGTCTTCGTTAATTACCACGCCCTGTGCCTGCGGCCGCACTTCCTACAAGATCAGCGGCGTTATGGGACGTTCCGGTGACGCCGTTAAAGTGCGCGGCATGTTTGTGGTGGCCAAACAAGCCGAAAATGCCATCCTCAGCTTCAACGCCATTTCCAAATTCCAGATTATAATCTCACGCCGCGAAAACCGCGATGAAATGTCTGTGTTGATCGAATTAAAAGATTCCAGAGCAAACCACCAGAAACTAACTGCCGAAATCAATCAGAAGTTTCAGGATATCTGCCGGGTAAAGCTGGACAAGATCGAATATGTGGCAGATGGAACAATCCCGGAACCGCATAAAATCATCGAAGACCGGCGTAAGTGGGATTAGCCCGCATAAACCAGAAAACCAGACAGCATTCTTCAGTAGCATTCCGACTCTTTGCCTGGAAACTTCATTTGACCTGAGATGAAGGCGGATAAACACCAAAGGCAACACTGATTTTGGATCCATCCAGTCATCAACAAGCGCCGCGTTTTATCGCATCAAAGAAGATTGAGAGCCAGGGTCAGAGTGAGGTTGGTTTTTATTTAAAGGCATCAGTCCGTCTGGCAGCAGTCAATAATTGAATCACTGACCTGAGATTTGATCAGATTGATCGTGCCTCTGGAATATAATATTTACCGGACATGGTCTGATAAAACGCCTTTCATCGAAGCGTCAGCTTCACCACTCTATCAATTCCCGCCAAATCCTTCAGCAATTCTATTATGGCTGGCGGGTAAAGATGCTTCAGATAGTCAGTCACCGCCTCAGCCTGCCCCATCCCGATCTCCAGTAAAACGCACCCTCCCGGATTAACTCTCCCTTTTAACCCTTCGGCCAGGCGGTAAATCTGGTCTAATCCGGCAGTTCCTCCGTCCAACGCCAGCCGCGGCTCAAATCGCGCGGACGGCATGACAGCCACTTCGGCAGAACTGACATAGGGCAAATTGGCGATAACCAGATCCACCCCTGGCGGCAGAGGTTCCATCAAATCACCCTGTAAAAAGGTAATGCGATTCTCCACCGAGTGTTTTTGGGCATTCAGGCGGGCGACCTCCAGGGCTTCAATTGAGATATCGGTGGCGTAAATTTGGATATCCGCAGCGGCGGATTCCTCATTATTTGTGACGGAAAGCAGCGGCCGGTATAGTTTCACTGCCAGGCTGACGGCAATTATTCCTGAACCTGTTCCGATATCCGCGACGGAATGAACCGGATATCTTCTGATCAGATTGAGGCTTTCTTCAACCAGCATTTCCGTTTCAGGCCGGGGAATAAGCACTCGCTGGTCTACCAAAAAATCCAGGCCATAGAATTCACGCCGGCGGATGATGTAAGAGGTTGGTTCATCCTGGAGACGCCTCTTCACCAACTCAAAAAAGTGCGCGGAATATTCGCCGGATAACTCCTGGTTCAAGTTGAGGTGCAGGGCGGCGCGGCTAAGGTTTAAACTATGACGCAGCAGGATTTCGGCTTCAAAGGCAGGAGCATCAATATCTTTATGGCCGGCCAGCTTTTCCGCAGCAATGGCCAGAGCTTTATGGAGCTTCACTTCACCGCTGGTCCAATCAACTGACTGCGGTCATAGGCAATCAGCGCTTCAACCATATCATCCAGATCACCTTCCATAATGCCCGGCAGATTATGGAAGTTTTGACCCAGGCGGTGGTCGGTAACGCGGTCCTGCGGAAAATTATAGGTGCGTATCTTCTCAGCCCGCTCGCCGGAACCAACCTGGGAACGGCGCTCTTCGGTAATGGCTTCTTCCTGCTTGCGTCTTTCTGAATCCAGCAGCCGGGAGCGCAGCACCATCATGGCTTTTTGCCGGTTTCGGAGCTGAGATCTTTCATCCTGGCAAACCACCACCACCCCGGTGGGAAGATGGGTGATGCGAACCGCGCTGGCTACTTTGTTGACGTTTTGTCCGCCGGCTCCGCTGGCATGGAAAATATCAATCCTCAAATCACTCTCTGAAACATCAATATCCACCTCTTCCGCTTCGGCCAGCACGGCTACCGTGGCAGTAGAAGTGTGAATACGGCCTGAGGCTTCAGTGGTAGGTACTCGCTGCACGCGATGAACACCACGCTCATATTTCAGCCGGCTGAAAGCGCCTTTGCCGCGCACTTCAAACACTATTTCCTTGTAACCGCCCTCGCCGCCTTCGCTGATGTTAAGCACTTCCACATTCCAGCGTCTATCCAGAGCGTAGCGGGAATACATGCGGTAAAGGTCAGCCGCGAACATGGCTGCTTCATCGCCGCCCGTACCGGCCCGGATTTCCATGATGACGTTTTTCTCATCATCCGGGTCTTTGGGTATCAGGGCTTCTTTGAGGTCTTCCTCTATCCGGTCTTTTCTGTCCTGCAGAATTTTAAGCTCTTCTTTGATCATCACCGCCATCTCTTCATCCTGACCATCCGCCAGCATGGCCTGAGTGTCCGCGATGGATTTCAAAGTGGCCTTATATTCGCCGTATTTGGAAACGATGTCTTCGATGGCAGCCCTTTCCTTGCCCAGAGACTGGAGCTGTCTGGGATCGGCCAGCACTTCCGGAGAAGCCATCAAAAGAGTCAGTTCCTCAAAACGTTTTTCAGATTTTTCCAGTTGTTCTAACATAAAATCACCTTAATGATTATAAGCCAGATTCAGGATTAAGGCAAAGCGCGGAAGGGAAGCGGTAAAAAAGCTGAGCGTACCGTATTCCGGCAGACACCCCTCACCTTGCACGGGCGGAGCGCCCGCTAACACCGTCAGAATATTGTTCCGTGTGAAACAACGGTAAATCTGGCGCCGGCTCCCGGCGCCTGTCACCCCCGCCAACTGCCGCTTCATCAACGCATTGGCGGGCGGTGTATTCACACAGCCGTCTTTAAAACTCCGGCCATATCCGGCTGCCGGGTCCCAGCCGGGTTTTGGAAGAAAATGCGATATGGTCACCGATAACAGAATTTTCAATTGAGCATTCTGCCCCGAAAGCACAATCATTAGCGATCAATGAGTCTTTGATGGTGGTTTTGGGAGAGCAAACCACGTTTTTCCAGAGGATTGAACCCTGTATCAGGCAGTCTTCCTGAATCACAGCGCCAGGGCCCAGCGCTGCCGGTCCAATCAAATTAACCCGTGCGCCGATGACGCAGTTGTCCCCCAGTAAGAGCGGCCCTGCCAAACTGGCCGTAGCATCAATGCGGCAATCCTTCCCCAGGCGGATTTCGGTGGGGTTTTTCACCGGAAACCCGCGGCTCCGGCCCTGCATCAAATCCAGATGCGTCTGCATATAAGTCTCCGGTTTTCCGATATCAACCCAGTAGGAGTGAGAGGGAAAAGCGTAAAGCGCCTGGCCGCGCTGTAGCAGTTCCGGAAATAACTGCCGTTCAAAGCTATAGTTGGTATTGGCGGGGATACACTGCAGGACGCTGCTTTCCAGAATGTAGACTCCGGCATTAATCATGTTAGTGGTAATCTGATCACGGCCGGGTTTTTCCACGAACCTTTTGACCCGGCCTTCGGCAGAGGTCTCAACAACACCAAAAGCGGTAGGATCTTCAACCGGTGTAATCGCGATAGTCACCTGGGCCTTATTCCGGATATGAAATTGTAACATGGCGGTCAGATCAAGGTCAGTAAATATATCACCATTCAGCACAAAAAAACGCTCGGTGAGAAAACTTTCGGCGTTTTTAACCGCACCGGCCGTGTTCATGGGTTTGGTTTCCAGAGAGTAAGTCAGTTTAGTATTGAACCGTCTGCCGTCTCGAAAATACTCATCCATGATCTGCGGCAGATGCCCCTGCGCCAGGACAACATCATGGATACCATGAGAGCCCAGGAAACCGATCACATGCTCCATGAAAGGAATATTCATCACAGGTACCATGGCTTTGGGCATATGACAAGTAAGAGGCCGCAGGCGGGTGGCTTCACCTCCAACCAGAATCAAGGCTTGCATGTCCGTGACCTCCTGACAAATTTTCTTCATTATAATACAAAATCAGATGCGTAACACTTTTTGTCAACTTGACAGCCATTCCGATACTGTTCTATTATTGGGAAAATCCAGTACCTAGCATGACTAGGTATATTAGCCAGTGAGGCCGGTATAATATTAATGTCTGCCAATAAAAAATATGCTCCTCTGAACGAACTGATCAGTCTCAAAAACAAACGTGCTCTGGTGACCGGCGGAGCCTCCGGAATAGGTTATGCCAGCGCTTACCGGTTAGCTGAAGCCGGTGCGTCCGTCACTATCCTGGATAATCATCAGGAGAAAGGGCGGGCGGCCGTTCAGAATCTGGTTGAAGCGGGTTTTAAAGTCAGTTTTATCCCCTGTGATGTCAGCCTTGAAGATGAGGTGGTCCGTACGTTCAAAAAGACCATTGAAATGATGAACGGACTGGATATCCTGGTCAATAATGCCGGAGTTTTCCCGGCGGTGCCGCTGGCTGCTGTCACAGCCGCTGATCTGGATAAAATAATGTCAGTCAACCTCAACGGTCTGGTTTATTGCAGCCGTGAAGCCGCACGCCAGATGGGCACTCAACCACAAGGCGGAAACATTATCAATATCACCTCCGTGGACGCGTTACATCCGATCCGTGCAAATATGGCAGTTTATGACGCTTCCAAGGGCGCTGTGTTATCCATCACCCGCAGCCTGGCCAAAGAACTGGCAGCGGAGAATATTCGCGTTAATGCCATCGCTCCAGGGGGTATTTTGACTGAGGGGGCTGTTACTATCAGCACTGGAGATGTCTCGCGCTCCGGCCTGCGCCAAACAATGTCCCGCATCCCGCTCGGCCGCATGGGTCAGGCAGATGATGTGGCCCGCGTGGTTCTCTTCCTGGCTTCGGATTTAGCGGTTTACATGACCGGAAGTCTGGTAACGGTGGACGGAGGCTTCATGGTATCCTGAGCATCTGCGTTCCACCCTCATTCAACGGCACCGGTATGATACTCTTTAACCATTCATATGCTAAAATTAAAAAATCAGGTGAGTTAGTCAGGTTACGCAGCTAAGCGTATATTAAAATCAACAACTGGTCATAGTGGTCAATCAACCGCCAATCATAAAGGACAAACAAAAATGACACAATCCATCAATGTTAAGTCGGCCGCGTTGGAGCGGTTCCGCGAAGTTAACCGGACATTTCCCAAAACGCGGGAAATACTGGAGCACCGGGCCCAGGGTAAAAAGGTCTTTGGCTGGCTGTGCACCTATGTTCCGGAAGAGGTAATCATGGCGGCTGGAGCTTTGCCTATCCGCATCACCGGCTACAACCAGGAAATGGAACTGGAAGACGGGAATGCCTACCTTTACATCAACAATTGCTCCTTCTCTAAAAGCTGCCTGCAATTAGGCCTGCGCCAGGAGTATGATTTTCTTGACGGCGTAGTGGGAGGATCCACCTGCGATGGCGCCCGCCGGTTGTTTGACCTGTGGCGTTATTATTTAAAACCGCCTTTCTTTCAGGTGCTGACTGTCCCGCGTAAAACGACCGAAAGCGCCCATGACCTGTACTTGAACCAGGTGCAGGATTTCTCTAAACATCTGGAAGAGTTCACGGGAGTAAAAATCACGGATCAGGCCTTAATTCAAGCTGTCAGCATAATGAACGAATCTCGTTCACTGCTGAAGGAGCTTTATGCCCTGCGGGCCAGGACGGAACCGTTAATCTCCGGGCAGGAAACCCAGGAAGTACTGAATGCCAGTTTCCGCATGAACAAGACACAATTCAATCAAACTCTAAAAGAACTGATGGTTGATTTGCATAAAACAGCGGCGGGTTATAAACCCAAAGCCAGGCTGATGTTAATTGGCAGCGTTTTAACCAACCCTGAGTTCATTAAAAGTATTGAGGAATTGGGCGTGATTGTTACCACTGATGAACTCTGCACCAGCACGCGCTACTGGTCTGATCCGGTAGTACTGGAAGGCGCTGCAAGCCCTCTGGCAGCCATCGCTCATCGTTATCTGAGCAATTTCCCCTGCGCGCGCATGTACCCCTCTACTGAACGGTTTGACCGCATTGTCAAGCTGGCCCGGGAAGCCAGAGTGGACGGCATCATCAGTGAAACCATCCGTTATTGTGTGCCTTATGCTCATGATATACCGCTGCTGAGCGACCGGTTAAAATCCGAAGGAATTCCGCTTCTAGCGCTGGATGTGGAATACGGCACTTCCGGTTCGGGTCAAATCCGCACCCGTGTACAGGCCTTCCTGGAGATGGTGGAGGCCAGAAAGGCATGTTAGCACCACAACCCAATGTCATAAATTCATTATTACGGGCGGTGCGGCTGATCGGCCGGCTGAATAAAAACCGGCCGGGCGCGGAGCCCAGCGAACAACTGTATTACAAGATGCTGGAGAAATATTTCAGCAACGTTCAGAATGCCAAACAGCAGAATGGTTTTGTGGTAGCCCATACCGTCTTTTTTCCGGTCGAAATCCTGTATGCCCTGGGCCTTACCCCCCTGCATAATGAGGTCACCACCTGGACCTCGGCCATGTTGCTGGGTAATCAAACGGACTTCCTGACAGCCGGAGCGGAGGCCGGACTGGCGCCGGAAATCTGTTCACCTCACCGCGGACTGGCCGGGGGTTATTTTAAGAAAATGCTGCCCGTTCCGGATGCCGTTGTGTGGACTAATCTGATCTGTGATAATACCGCCAAAAGCGGAGAATATATTGCCGAACTGACCGGCGCGCCCTCCTTCTTTTTGGACCATCCTTTTGATAACAGTGATAAAGAAAATCAGTATATGCAGGCCGAATTGCGGGAACTGATCTCTTTCCTGGAAAAAACCTCCGGGCACAAGATGAACTGGGACCAACTCTCTCAAAGTGTAGCTGAGATGGACAAGCAGATTAAATTGCAGACTGAAATCGCCGAATTACGCAAAGCCCGTCCATCGCCTTTTTCCACCCGTCGCTTTCTGGAGCTGCTGACTGTGGATTACATGTTCGCCGGGCAGCCGGAGGCTACCGCGTATTTGACTGCTTTGAGAAATGAGCTGGCTGAAAAGGTGCAAAAGGGCGCCGGGGCCGTCAGTCCTGAGAAATTCCGGCTGATGACATTGTTCATCCCGCCCATTCACATGCTGCCATTCCTTGAGAATTTATTTCAGGAGCACGGCGCGGTCAGCACGGTTGAACCATTATTCTCCTTCTGGCATTATGAACCCCTGGACCCCTCCAAACCGCTGGAAAGTGTCGCCAAAAAGAGTTTTATGATACCCGAATCCCGCACTATGTACGGGCCGTTGGGAGATTCCACCCTCAGGGAACTTGAAGACCGTGCCCGCGAATACCGGGTTGACGGAGCTATTTATTACGCCTTTATTGGCTGCCGTCACACCTGCGCTACCATCAAAATGTTCAAGGATTTGCTGAATGACATGGATGTTCCGGTTTTAACTCTGGACTGTGATATCGTCGACCCTACAATCAATAATCAGACTGAAGTGCGCCAGAAAATGGAGCAATTTTTTGAACTGTTGGAGGACCGCTAGATGCGCGCGCTGGGAATCGATGCAGGGAGTCTGAATGTCAAAGCTGTCATGATGAATGGCGCCGGGCTTGAGTTTTCAACCTGCCAGCCGGCTGCTGACAGCGCCGAAACGATTGCCAGGCTGGTTATGGAAGATATGTTGCAAAAGGCCGCGGTTGGTCCGGAGGGTGTCTTTGTGGTAGCTACCGGCGCGGGTTCCAAGGGTCTCACCTTC
>DAOUAU010000191.1:0-2575 GCA_034433195.1 Dehalococcoidales bacterium | reverse complement strand
AGGCCACCTGCGGATTACCCACTTTAGCGCTGACGCCAAATTCGGTCAACATCCGGCTGACAATCACATCCAGATGCAATTCTCCCATGCCGGAGATCACCATCTGTCCGGTTTCTTCATTGTAATCCACTTTAAAAGTAGGATCTTCATCTGACATCTTGCGCAGCGCTTCACCCAGTTTATCCTGATCGGCGCGGGTCTTGGGTTCTACGGCCACTGCGATAACCGGTTCAGGGAAGCGTATGTTGTCCAGCATCAGCGGTTTCTCGGGGCTGCTGACGGTATCACCAGTGAAGGTCTCTTTGAGACCCAAAATTGCCACTATAGCTCCGGTATCGGCATCGTTGATTTCTTCCCGATGATTAGCGTGCATTAAAACGATGCGCCCGATACGTTCTTTCTTATCTCGGGTTGAGTTCATTACGGTAGCCCCGCTGGTCAATTTCCCGGAATATACTCTTAGATACACCAAACGCCCCATATAAGGATCAGTAACCACTTTAAAGGCTAACGCCACAAAAGGCGCATCATCATTCGGGGGGCAGACTATTTTTAAATCGGTTTTGGGATCAATAGCGAATAAAGCGGGCACATCCAGAGGAGAAGGCAGATAATCAATTACGGCATCCAGCAAATTCTGAATACCCTTGTTTTTTAATGAGCTGCCGCACAGTACCGGAACACATTTGTTAGTTACCGTTACCCTGCGCAAAGCTCCTTTAATATCTTCTTCTTTGATATCATCATGATCAGCCAGATAGGCTTCCATCATTTTATCGTCTGATTCGCCCAGTTTTTCTATCATATCATGGCGAGCTTGATGCACGGCCGCCTGCAAATTATCCGGGATGGCAACTTCTTCAGGAGCATCATCCGCCTGATTACTAAAACGCCAGGCTTTTCTACTCACTAAATCAATCAATCCATAATAATTCTCTTCCGACCCTAACGGCAGTTGTATGGGAATCGGTATAGCCCGTAAACGGTCTTTGATCATACCGATAGTGCGGTCAAAATTAGCGCCGGTGCGATCCATTTTGTTAATAAAACAAATACGCGGCACATGGTATTTATCAGCCTGTCTCCAGACCGTTTCAGATTGGGCTTCGACGCCTTGCACAGCATCCAGCACCACCACGCCGCCATCAAGTACTCTTAAACTTCGTTCGACTTCCGCGGTGAAATCTACATGTCCGGGAGTATCGATGATATTTATCCGGTACTTCCCCCAGCTGGTAGTGGTAGCTGCGGCTTTGATCGTAATGCCGCGTTCACGCTCCTGCTGCATGAAGTCCATCACTGTCGTACCCTCATCGACATTACCGATTTTGTAGGTACGCCCGGTATAAAAAAGTATACGCTCAGTGGTTGTTGTTTTACCGGCATCAATATGAGCAATGATGGCAATATTGCGAATTAACTCTAGTGGAAAACTCCTGGGCACAAATTCATCCTTATTTTTAGACACTGATGTCAAAACGTTAGTTTAGTTGAACTGAAGCTTAACCTTCACGAAATTCACCGACGACTACCACTTGTAATGAGCGAAAGCTCTGTTAGCCTCAGCCATTTTGTGGGCATCCTCTCTTTTTTTAACGGTGGCACCCTGACCTTTGGCAGCATCCAGCAATTCGCTGGCAAACTTTTCAGACATGGATTTTCCAGACCTGCTCCGGGTAGCTTTAATTAGCCAGCGAATGGCCAGAGAACGTCCGCGGGCAGAATCCACTTCCACCGGCACCTGATAAGTTGCGCCGCCGACCCTGCGAGCTTTGACTTCCAGCAAAGGCGTGGAGTTCTTCAGGGCTGTCTCTAAAACGGAGATGGGATCGGTCTTCTCTTTTTCTTGAATAATATCCAGGGCCCCGTAGATTATACTTTGAGCGGTGCTCTTTTTGCCGCTATACATAATTTTATTAATGATCTCAGACAATGTGGCATTGCCGTATTTGGCATCCGCCAATCTTACTATATTACCAGTCTGTTTACGTCTCGGCATCTAAATTCTCCTCTACCTTTAACCGGCGGCCGCGGCCTTGGGCCGTTTGTTACCATATTTGCTGCGTCCTTGACGGCGTTTATCTACGCCGCTGGCATCCAGCGTGCCCCTGATGATGTGATATCTGACGCCGGGGAGATCTTTAACGCGTCCGCCGCGCACCAGCACCACGGAATGTTCCTGCAAATCATGCCCTTCGCCGGGAATATACGCAGTAACCTGGATGCCATTGCTCAAACGCACTCTGGCAATCTTGCGCAAACCGGAGTTTGGCTTTTTGGGAGTCATTGTTCTCACCTGCAAGCAAACCCCTCGCTTCTGCGGGGCTGAAGTTGGATGAATCGTGGTCTTGTTCCTCAGCGCGTTGAAGGTATACCTTAACGCCGGTGCTTTCACGCGTTTAGTTGTGCTATTGCGCCCTTTACGGACCAGTTGATTAATTGTAGGCAATTCTTCCCTTCCTATTTTACACAAATTTTAATGGATGAGACCCAGCTCATCCATTAAAGACAAACCGAACGCCAAATTTCAGTTCGTCAGTATCACAAAATGGACAACTAAATCCGACTTTTTAGT
>DAOUAU010000190.1:0-7297 GCA_034433195.1 Dehalococcoidales bacterium | reverse complement strand
CTTCAAGACGGTGCAATACCGTCCGCTCTTCTTCGGCGCAGCCGGGATTTATACGGCAGTAAAGTAAAATCACCCACAGCTCCGGATACAGTTCAATACCCGGTAGATTCCTGGATTATACTCCCATTTTTATCTGGAGTTTCTCTTTGACCATCTCCTGGCTATTCTTTTGGCCAGGTAGAAACCCTGCGCTTGTCCAACTAGAAAAAGATGCGCAGTGTGATATAATTCACCTGATATTAAAAATCATCAGAATGGGGGAGTAAAGCGGTGGCAGAAGCATTTTTAGCCGCTCAGGATCTGCATAAAAGTTTTAAAGACCTCAAAGCCGTTGACGGGGTCACCTTTTCGATTGAAAAAGGTGAAATCTTCGGACTCCTGGGACCCAATGGCGCCGGGAAAACCACCACTATCCGCATATTGTCCACTATTGTACCAGCGGATAAAGGTGATGTCAGGCTCAATGGTTTTTCGCTCAAAAATCAACCTGAAAAAATCCGCGGGTTGATCGGGATTTGCCCTCAGGAACTGGCCCTTTATGCTGAGATGTCAGCTTATGATAACCTGGTCTTCTTCGGCCGCATGGCCGGTTTAACCAGCCAGGACGCGCGGGACCAGGCGGAGCAAAATCTGAAATTGATGGGTTTGGAGGACCGTGCCAAAAAAGGGCGGGTGGACAAATTCTCCGGAGGCATGAAAAGACGCATTAATCTGGCCATCGCCCTGATGGGTAATCCCCAGATGCTTTTTCTGGATGAACCCACGGTCGGCATCGACCCTCAGTCTCGCAATAACATCTATGAAACAATCCAGAGTCTTCTCCTCAAGGGCGTCACCATTCTTTATACCACCCACTATATGGAGGAAGCTGACCGCCTGTGCAAACGGGTGGCGATCATGGATGGCGGGAAGATCATCGCCATGGACACTCCTGCTGCACTGAAAAGCCAGATTGGCGATCCTGAACACACTTCACTCGAAACAGTCTTCTTGAAGCTGACCGGACGGAGCCTGCGAGACTAATATGAAGAGAGTATGGTTCATCGCACTGAAAGAGGTCAGAGATTTTTTCCAGGACAAAGGTGATCTAATCTTCAGCCTGATACTGCCAATAATTATTTTTGGCTTGATGTACGGCGCCTTTGGCAATCAAATGCAATTTAATGGTACGGTATATGTGGTTAATCAGGACACCGGTGGACGTTACTCCCAACAACTGATAGAACAATTGGGCACTTACCGGGGTCTCACCATTAAGACCCTGACGGCAGCAGAAGCGGATTCGCGGCTGGAACGCTCCAATATTCTGATGGCGGTCTTTATTCCGGCTGATTTTTCAGCCAGATTGACCGCCGGCCAACCCGCACAGATTACTTTCAAGCAAAGAGGCAATGGCAGCACCGAAGGTCAAATTGCCGCCAGCCTGGTACGCGGAGCGGCAGAACAAATCAATCAGGAAGTACAACTGCGAATTTTGGTTACAGCCGGTTTAAGCGGCAGTGGAGCCAGCAATCAGCAGATAGCAGCGGCCCTGCAAATAGCAGCGGAACAGGCAGCCGCCACGCCGGCGGTGCAGGTAGTGGAGAATACCTTTGGTTCCAGGCCGGACCCGGTTAAACAGTTTTTGCCCGGCATTATGACCATGTTTGTTCTATTCGCCGTCAATCTGACATCCCAATCTCTGGTAGATGAAAGACGGCGGGGCACATTGGAAAGATTACTGGCCACCCGTTTAACGGCGGGGCAACTGTTCACTGGCAAATTCCTGGCTTATACTGCCCGTGGTTTCTTGCAAACAATCATCCTGATGCTTCTGGCCTATGCTGTTTTCGGGTTATTTACTCCGCTCACTTTTCTGGAAGCCACTCTTTTAGCGCTGATTTATGCCGCGGCTTGCAGCACGCTGGGCATCATCATCGGGTCAATCGCTCGCTCCCAAAACCAGGCCACCTGGATCGCCGTCTTTTTTACCATGCTGATGGTGATGCTTTCCGGCACTTTTATGGCTATCACTCCGGGCTCTGTTTTACATACTTTCAGCAAGATATCCCTGAATACATATGCCAATGATGCCTTCCGCAGTATCATTATCAATCAAGCCTCTCTGGGAAGTGTTGCCACGGAAATACTGGTGCTGGTGGGCGTAGCGGTGGTAGGACTGATAATCAGCCGCCTGCTATTTAAAGTCAGCCAGGGGAACAAATAGAATGATGAATTTTAAGCACGTTTGGTACATTGCCGTAAAAAATCTGCGCTTGTTCGTCACTGACCGCACGGCTGTCATTATGTTCATCCTGTTTCCCTTCCTGTTTATCATCATGTTCAATCTGTTAATGAGCAATGCTGGATCTCAGGATGAACGCCTGACCTTGCATCTATCTACTCAAGAAACCAGCGGTATCAGTCTTCAGATTATTCAGTCACTGGAGACCAAAGACGCTGCCCTGCTGCCGGCTGGCAGTCCGATTATTGTATGGGCAAAAGATTATACCCAGACCAAAGCGGATGTGGCAGCTAATAAAATCAGCGGCTTTCTGGGTTTCCCGGCTGATTTTTCTCAGAATATTCAATCCGGCCGCGATACCCAACTGGAAATAGTGGTACAATCCGATGCTACCAATCTCCACATGGCCTTAAATGGACTGGCAGAAAGTTTAGCTTCCAGAATCAATGCCAACCGGGTGGAATTACATACCGTAGTGAATGTAATGACCCAGCAGGGCCGATCAGAGCTGGAAATTCAGCAGGCCGTGATGCAAATCATTCAGCGGCAGTCCAGCGGAGATTCCGGGCCGCCCATGGTGGCCTATAAGATCGAAAATGTCGGAGATGTCGAACCTTTCAACGCTTCCTCTTTCGTGGTTCCCGGTTATCTGGTAATGTTCGTCTTCTTCGCCGCGGCTATTGCTTCTACAGAAATTATTCAGGAACGCCGTAATCATACCCTGGAACGGCTTATGGCCGGTTCCGTCAACAAACAATCCATCCTGGGCGGTATTTATCTGGGAGGGGTCCTGCGCGGCCTGGTGCAAATATTCATCTTCTGGACGGCTGGAGTCCTGGTTTTCAAGGTTGATTTGGGAGTGGCCCCCTGGGCGGTGTTTTTACTCTCGTTCCTGATGGTTATGATGTCTGCCGCTTTCTCGGTAATGCTGGCTACACTGGTTAAAACCGACCGCAGCGCCAGCGCTCTGGCCGTTCTGTGTGCACTGCTGCTGGCGCCCCTGGGAGGCTGTTGGTGGCCGCTCTTCATTGTGCCCGCCTGGATGCGGTTCCTGGCTAAATTTACACCGCACGGCTGGGCCAATGAAGGTTTCAACAATTTGATAATTTTTGGAGCCAAAGGCGGTGACGTAGTCTGGCCAATGGTAGCTTTAGCGCTATTCGCAGCGGCTTTTATGCTCATTGCAATAGCCCGCTTCCGTACTGATGCTGAAGCAGCTTAGCTTCACACAGCAGAGAGAGCAAGGGTCACCCCTTGTCTCTTTCCTCAAACAAGGGGTGGCCTGTCAAATGTTTTCACTATTTGCTGATGATGTCAGCCGGCGGTTCTTTATCCTGGTATTGTGATCTACCCTCCCCAGTTCATACCCGCGCTGCTGACCGCGGCCCCATTGACATCTACAATAGAGGCCCCACCATCCACCGCCAGTACCGCTCCGGTCATAAAGGTGGATTCATTGCTGCCCAGATAAACACAGATGCCGGTGATCTCCTCCGCCACGCCCACTCTTTTTAAAGGTGAATACTGGGTCATATGTTTTAGAGCGCCGTCCAGATTGGTCTTCAGAGCATCAGCCAGAGGTTGCATGGAATGTTCCAGCATATCAGTGCGTACGGCTCCCGGGCAAACCACATTGCAGCGAATTTTGGAAGGTCCGTAATCCAGAGCGGCTTGCTGGGTAAGCATTATCAAACCGGCCTTGGAAGAACAATAGGCCGGCATGGCCGGAATGCAGCGTAAACCGGCCAGTGAAGCGATATTGATAATCGAACCGCCCCCGGCTCTCAGCATATGCGGGATGACCGCTTTCATCATCAGGAAGGGGCCGCTTAAATTGACATCAATCACCCTGCGCCAGACTTCAACATCAATGTCAGCGATGGTTCCGGGCGGGTCTATGCCGGCATTATTGACCAGAATATCAATTTTCCCAGTAAAATGGAGCGCCAGATCAACCATTTTTTGGGCGTCTGCCAATTTGGTAACATCTCCGGCATAACTGAACACTGAACCGGCCGGCAAGTTCATGGCCACCTGGTCCAACATCTTTTGGCGCCGTCCGCTGATGCAGACTTTAGCGCCTTCCTCCACAAAACGTTTGGCTATGGCGGCGCCGATACCGGTGCCTCCTCCCGTAATCAATGCCACTTTACCCTTCAGGTCCATCTTGAGCCTCCTTCTGGCTAACCACAATAATAATTTTAAAAAATGAATTTCACTGCCTTCAATCAGTGATATTGGTGATCATTTGATTTCTTATTTGGTATCCGGGTGAGTAAAAATGGTGCTCATGGCGGCCCCGTTGGCGTCCACCAGATGAGTGCCTCCATCGGCAATCAACACGCCTCCGGTCATCAGAGATGAATCATCACAGGCCAAAAAATAGCACACGCCGGCGATCTCTTCCGGCAATCCGATGCGGCGCAGGGGAGAAAAAGACGTGAATTTGTTAAAAACCCATTCCGGGTCCTGGCCCAGCATCTTGGCCATGGGATTGGTATTATTTTCAAATAAGGGCGTTTTGATAGCCCCGGGGCAGATGACGTTGCAGCGCACTTTTAGCGGGCCGTATTCCACCGCGGCCGCCTGAGTTAACGCAATCAGTCCGCCCTTAGAGGCAGTATAGGCCGCCCGGCCGGCAATAAAACGGATGCCGGAAAGCGATGAAATATTAATAATCGAACCTCCACCGGCTTTGATCATATGCGGGACGACGGTTTTCATCGTCAGATGGGGACCGGTCAGGTTGATGTTAATGATCTTGTTCCAGAGTTCCAGGTCGACCCTGGCGCCTCTATCGGTGGGGTCAATGCCGGCGCTGTTGACCAGTACATCAATCTTGCCGCCGAATTGGAGAGCGGTTTCAACCATCCGCTCAACATCTGATAGCTGAGAGACATCACCCAGGCAGGTTTTAACTGATTTAGCCGGAAGCTCCGCCGCGGTCTCTTTTAAGGACGCGGGGTTGATATCGCTAATACAAACTCTGGCGCCCTCGGCCGCAAAACGTTTGGCCGTAGCCGCTCCGATCCCGCTGCCGCCGCCGGTAATCAGCGCTATTTTTCCCTTCAGGCTCATTTTGCCTCCTCCTCAGAATCAAAAAGAGGGTTTAAACCCTCTTTTTGCAGTTTTTAATATACTGATTTCAATTGGAACCGCTGTTAAATCTATAATTCAACGTAAGTTTTAGGGGCGAAGTTATCCGCCATGGTCCACACCATGGCTTTACCTTTTTTCATCCGGTAAATAGCCACCACATCATAACCACCTTTCTCTTTGATGATGGGCGTCATGAAAGCACGTTTGGACTCAACTTCTTTCTTGAGTGCTAAATCCTCAAGGATTTCAAACTTGCCGGAGACGCGGATCTGCTTGCCGTCTTTGGTGCTGAAACAAAGTTCAACCACCGGATTTTTCACAATTTGCTGATGGACATCTTTGACCTTCCAGGCCTGGAAATAAATACCGGTCTCATCAGCTTTGTACATGCCCATGGCGCGCACATGAGGCTGATTGCCTTCAGCGGTGGCCATGTAACAAACCGGATTGGCGTTAATGGCCGCCAATATTTCTGCTTTTGTCATTGCCATAATCCTGCTCCTCTGTGAATATCTGACTGAATGCTGCTTAACCAATACTATATAAGATTATCAGCCGCTTATCAAATAAGAACAGGGCGGTAATGGAACGTGAGATTAAAGCCGGCCACTAATATCAAGTCCACAGCGCCAAACGCAAATCGTGTTTCCGCTCTTTCACTCTTTCTTGACAAAGCCCGCCTTACCGTTTAGCATGACAAATGAGGCTGTGATAGATGGGGAACTAGCGGTGCCCTGTACCTGCAATCCGCTTTAGCAGGGTTGATTTCTTGCCGGCGGTCCTTTATCTGCGGGACTGCTTGAATTAAGTGGTGTTGAAGGTTGGGTCCTGCGCGGCAGAGCGCTATGAATCCCGCGAGGTCCGAAAGGAAGCAACGGTAAATAGAGGGTTCTGGGTGCCGCAGGAAAGCCTGATCTGAGCAGGCTGACTCAAGCAAGCGGTGGAGCGGGAACTAAAGCGAGTGCACAGCCTCTTTTTTGAATTATTTCCATCCAACTGTAAGTTCAAGAATTTACCGGTCCGCAGGTTTTAAACCATTACGGCATCTGGCTCTGCAAAATTAGACTCATTTAAAATTTGGAATTTACAAATTGACTGAATCTGCTCCCCTGGAAAAGTCACTCTTGCACCAGACTAAAGAACTGCTCCAGCAATACCAAATCCACGCCAGGAAAGGGTTGGGGCAAAACTTCCTGGTGAATTCGGCTATCCTGAAAAAAATTACCGGCGCCGCTGATTTATCCGCCCGTGATGTGGTCATCGAAATCGGCCCCGGACTGGGTGTCCTGACCCGCCAGCTAATTGAAAAATCCGGATACGTGATAGCCGTTGAATTAGATCCCCGCATGGTGGAGTTATTGTATGATACCCTGGGGGGTAACTCCAATTTTTCTTTAATCAACCGTGATATCCTCGAAGTAGACCCGCTGGAATTGGTTAATCAGGCCTCCTCCCGATTCACTTCCGCTATCCCCCTACCCTTTCAATACAAGCTGGTAGCTAATTTGCCTTATTACGTCACACAGCCTATCATCCGCCATTTTTGTGAAGCCAGATTGAAGCCGGCACTGATGGTGGTCATGGTCCAAAAAGAGGTGGCAAAAAATATTACGGCCAGGCCCGGTGATTTGAGTATTTTGGCCATCAGCGTTCAGTTTTACGGTCAACCCCAAATTGTAGACATCGTCCCGGCGGGTAATTTTTTCCCGGCGCCCAGGGTGGATTCCGCTATTTTGAAAATAGAGATGTACCCTCAACCGGCGGTCAAAGTCACTTCCGAAGCTAATTTCTTTAAAACGGTGCGAGCCGGATTTTGCGCCGCCCGCAAACAAGTGGCCAATGCTCTCTCTCAGGGACTTGATATACCCAAGCCGGAAGTTTTATCCTTAATGCAGAAAGCTCGAGTGGAACCCCAGAAACGGGCGGAGACATTGACCCTTCAGGATTGGGCCCAGTTGGAAAAAGTCTTTTATG
>DAOUAU010000189.1:0-7834 GCA_034433195.1 Dehalococcoidales bacterium | reverse complement strand
CATTTGCCCAGCTTCGAGGCGCTAAGGCCGAGACCGTGTAAAGCCCGCATGTAGGGTCTGGTTTCTAATATTCCCCAGAAATGGCCTTTTGGAGCAGATTTAACTTCAGGTTCGGCCGACGCCAGGGCCTTCCGGTAAAGATCTTCAGCCTGTTTCCAGTCTGCTTTTCCAAAGGCGATATTTCCCAGATGGTTATAACCGTCAGCATAAGTGGGGTCTGTCTCAATGCTTTTTAAAAAATAGCGGCCAGCTTCCTCTTCGTCTCCCTGTTCAAGCAGATCAATCCCTTGATCAAGGGCTTCTTCAGCTTTCCGCCTTTTTGAGCCTGGCTTGTCTCGAAAACTCATGATATCTCCTTTTCTTTATTTTATTTATATGTTTTCCAAACTTTTTTATGGTTTCTAAGGAAGCTGGATTTAGCAAAATATCTTCACATCAAATTACCACCGGCTATATTGCCAAACCATAACGGAAACAATCTGATTGGGTTAGATACCGATTGAATTATAGGAATCATGAGCCTTTGGTCACCGGTTCGAATCCACGCGCGGTCACTTAGCATATCAAATAGGGTTGCTTGTAACTTGCCTCTAATTGACATAAAGCTGTTGTTCCTCAACCACCGCAAGGTTTGCCTTTTGCCAGATGATAAACCAGGAATACAATTAAACATAATGACCGTAGTATTTAGGAACGCGGTCAAGATCGCCAGGACTATTAGTTTCCATCAGCGCAGTTTCTTTCTGCGAATTATCCCGATGATACAAATTGCCAGTCCGATAAGTACGAGAAGTAACCCTGGTATGTCTGAGTCTATTCCCCATTGCCCATATAGTACCGGAGTGAGAAGAAAAGCTATAATACCCACCGCCATCACAATATATGAAGCAGTTATTAACTTACCAAATCTTTGTACTAATCTTTTCATCTCTACTCGCCTCCAAAAAGGACTTCAGTGAAGGAACAAGATTTCACTTTGAACGAAAGCAGCGGGCCAGACCGATTTACCAACCGCCAAAAGGGGTCTCTGGGAAAACCCTAATTCGCATGTTTAGCACCTCTGGTGAAAATGCGTTTCGCCAATTGGAATTCCTCACCTTTGTTGATTTTTTCGTAAATGTCTTAAAGATGCTGTTTCAGTACGTCCTGAGTTTTGCCATGGCTCCTGTCATCAGGATACTCCTCGAGCCGGCCCACCTATATTCCATTTTCATTCTAATAAACCAATTGCATTGTTTACAGTTCTGCTGCACCTGCCTGTGCCTGGCTATCCGAAACCGGCTTCGGCAGATGCTAAAGCCGGTTATTCTGCCGGCATGCGTAATATCAGCAGCCAGCCGGATCCTTTTGTCGCTTGTCAAAGTACTGCATAATATTAAACCCGTGCAGCGGGCGGGCGAATGCGCCCATCGCCGTCAAGCGCACATCGTGACTACCGTCCGGGCTTTTGCCTATACCGAAGAAAAAGCCGCCGTCATGCATAATCCAGGGGTTCAGTATGAATGTACCCTGGTTTCCGTTGCAGGTGTCCTCCGTCCAGCTCATCAGATAGGCATCTTCACGCAGCTTTACATATAAACAGGGTGAACTCCACATCCATCCTCCGGCGTTGTGTCCAAGCATGATGGTCCATGAATACGAATTCGGCGTGCTGTATACGTGTATTGACTGCATAAATTCTCCGTATGTCCAGGCAAATGCTTTTCCAACCATCTCCGTAGTGAAACCGTGCCTCTCTACCGCCGGAGGCGTCGGTCCTCCTTTAAGCTCCAGAACACCGAAAATGGCCTTATGTCCCACTTCCCAGGGTTTGTGCCCGTTGCCGATCTGTGCATCCACGCAGGTTGCCAGTGCCTTTGAGAAGTCTACAGCCTGTGTCAGGCAGCGCAGCGGATTGCTTCCGGTGCAGATATGGCAGAACAGGATAATATCCTTTGCCGCCTCATAGCCCTGGTAGATTTCCTGATGCCAGGTATATTCACCCTCTGCGCGCCACTTCAGGTGCGTGGAGTCGATGATATCGTACTCCCAGACCGGGCCATCATCAAAACGGAGCGTGAATTGCTTGCCTGTCATGTAATCAGATACTTCCATCGTGTTGAAGCTCGACATGATGGACCGCCCTTCGAAGATTTTGCTGTTTTTCTTAATAACTTCTTCTACCTCAGTCCGGGTGAGATCATCGTGCATGAACCGCGGGCGATAAGCAGGGCGCAAACCCCTGGTTTGGGGGTTAACCAGATCACGGTGGGCTTCACCAAAAGGAATCTCTGTGCCGTAATCGGTCAGCGGTTCCAGGTTAGTGGATTGTCCGGTGACCTGGCCTTTCCCGGAATACAAGGTGTAGTCAAGGGCGTCATGTTTATCAAAACCCAGCCGCAGCCCGATATGCCTGACCGTAAACAAATCGATCACTTCCAGTGTCAGAGTGCCGGAATACTCCTGTTCCACGCGTGAATATACGTACAACCGGTCGTTTATCTTGATGTAATCGGACGGGGCGGTGATGGTGATCCCTCCCAGCGGGTCGCTTAACTCAACAAAGGAAGACCAGACCACTGATGGGAAAAAGTAAAGCATCTCCACGCCGTCATCGTTCTTCCAATAGGTGCCCTTGCCTTCAATGCGGTTGGTAAGGGCATGGCGTTTTTCAGGTGCCGAAGCTCCTGTGTCAACATAGCCGAACATGAAATGCCGCCACACCTCGCGTTTGTCCGGCTCAAATCCGCCGAACCACACCTCGAAAGCGGTCACCAGGTTTGTACCGGTATCATAGACGATGCCGTAACCGCGGACGGTCTCCGGTATCATATGTGTAAAAAGAATAATCTCGTCAAGTTCGAGTGCCGAATACGGTGCGGCCACCAACGCAGTGCCACCTTCCGATAGGACGAGCTTGTCTTTCGATTCAAATTGATATTCCAGCACTGGTCCCTTATCCAGCACGATTTTCAAGGATTTTCCGCAAAGCGCCCCGGAGAGCGGGGAAGCGCTACTGGCAGCCGGGACCGGTTTTAGCTTTGCCAGGATTTGTTCAGCAGTCAGTGCTGTGTACTTGTTGTAGAAAGTAGATTTGAAGAAATCCATTGAGCTTGCTCCTGTTAAAGTATTTCTCTTAGTTGTCACCGTTATAAGCCCGTAATTCGGACGGGCCCGCCAACCAGACGTTAAAATCCACTATTATTGTCCACGCCGCAAGCCTGCTTCGCGTCCCGTGTGATACAGCTATTACCACATTTATCCCGTTCTTTCAACACTCTTCAGCTTCTCCAGGTGGACAATAGTTGAAATCCACAGTTGTCTTACAGAGCCTGATTTCAAGTTAAAATGCTTTGCGGTGACCTGGTTCCGGGATTTTTTAAAAACGCAATGGTCCAGTGATTTATTTAAAAACAGCCCGGTGCTTTCCAGCCATTTATTTCTGGTCATAGCCGCAGGAAATAACCTGCAGGCAAATCGAGCTGTCCGATATGTTGAACACCATCACCAGGGGCAATTGTTTCAATGCGCTCCGGCCGGATAATGCTACCCGGACCGATCGGTAATTTCTTCCAGTTTGTCTTCGATAAACATCTGGGCTTTGAGCAAATCCCTCTCATCGGGCCTGTTTCGAATATCTCCGTGAAAGGTGCGGGGCATGGGATCATCGAGGTACTTTCCCGGACAGCAGAATTGCCCGATAACTTGAAAACCGATATGTTCTAGCTCCAAAGCCAGCAGTTGAACCGCCGGTTCAGCCTCCCGGGGACCGAATTCGTAACCGCCGTAGGTGATAAAAACTACCGCCCTGGGCGCATCCGGCCCCAGTACCATTTTTTTATGGATCTTTTTGGGATCATTTTGGACAGGTATGGGAGGGATGGGTTCATCAATATAGGGTATCACCTCATCCCTGAATCGACGGGTGATGCGGGGGTCCATATTGGTTCTGAATCCAACCACCATGTTCAGTATTTCATTATAGGGCAGATGCGACCTCAACCCGGAGCCCACACACACGAAATCATATTTTCGAATGTCAAAGGGCGGTCGGAGGATGTCATCAGCGTTTTTACGCACTTTAAACAGATCAACGACCCAACCTTTTTTTTCAAATGTTTGCTTGAAGCGCAAAGCTACTTTTTCAGTATTGCCGGAGAAGGAAGTATAAGCGATCAAACATTTCTTGCCCATTAACAGCCTCCCTATGATGATTGCCGCGGATTTGATTGCCTGAAAATATATTGAAATTGATAATACATGTCAATTGCGATTCAGAGGCTGTGCCACAGATCAAGCACCAACAATCCTCTGCTCCGTTAGATATTATTTAGTGCGCACAACCAGCATCGAACAAAATGGTAAAGGTAATCATTTTGATCTCCACAAAAAAGTAATTATGCCAATTCGCAGTCCGGACATCCAGTTTTTGGGCTGCTCCTGGAATAACGAATTTAAGCCATTATAATTGACCAGAGGAAAATTTTAAAGAGGTGATGAATTTTGACGAACTAAATTAGATTTAAGCCCGGAAAGTCAGAAAAGACCTGCGCTGGATGAAGAAAGGGAAAATCTGAAACGGAGAAAAAACGGGTACACATGATAAGGTAAATCTTTTCAGTGGACCTGATCTTGTAGTTGGATGATTTGCGTGAACTTGATAAAACCGGTAAACCGGCCCGGCAATCCTACGCGTTCAGTTCATTTTTAACGTAGCGTTTACCAGGCACGACGGTGTAATGAAAGATGGGACGGTCCACACGGCGCAAATACAGCGGACAGTGTTTCAATCCGGGTGGGATGTAGATCATGGATGAATGAGTAATGATCTGTTTTTCGTCCGCGATCCATAACTCGATCTCGCCGCCCAGGTCCTCGGGTTTTTCCGGATTACTGCCCAAAAAGCCTATGATCTCACCTTGTTGGTGGACATGCGGCCGGTCTTCCAGGGTGGGGCCCGCCTTCAAGTACCAGGCCACATTCACATGAAAGGCCCCCGGTACCACATTTTCATCCATCCACAGTACCCGTTTGGCGTATTTGTTGTACTCCTTTTCAATGGCCAATTTCTCGGGCGGCATTTTGAGATCGGAAATCACATGACCGGCATAGCCTTCGGGCGGTTTAGGAACCCAGCCTTTGTCTTGCTGGATATAAGCGTCTTCAGTAACCGTGGTGAAGTGGATCACAGGGCGGTTAATCTGACGCAAAATCAAAGGACAGTGCGCCACCCCGCGCGGCACGAATAACAAAGTGGACCTGGTGAGGAAGAAAGGCTGATCCTCCATCCAAATCTCAATTTCACCGCCCAGATCCCAGGGGTCTTCCGGATTGTTTCCGAAAAAGGCGATGATCTCATCCGAATCATGAGCATGCGCCGGCGGGCCTTTCAGGTTGGGATGAAAGTACCATGAACAATTCATCTGGAAAGATCCCGGTACCACATCTTTATCGATCCACAAGATGCGTTTTCCGATGCGGGAATACTGAGCCAGACCGGCCATTACTTTCGGCGGAGCTTGAAGTTTGGAGGTTATCAATTTGCTATATTGCGATACTGAAATGTCTCTCACCTTTTTTATTTCATGATGTATGTTCATATTATACCACTATCCGGCATAGAAATGAAAAGATGTCGCATCACTTCACCTGCATTGCACAGTGAGGGCGATGCAGGTATGCCTGATAAAAGGGGCGAACAAACCGGTGGGCGCTACAGTTCAATGCACGTCCGTAAAAAAATAATGCCGGTCTCCGGCCCGGTGATAATCAACCTGAAAGAAATGAAATCAAATGTTAAAACGTTTGGGCTGGATATTATATTCAGAAAATATATCAATTTCACTTTGGGTGCATCAGCAACGTTCCTTAATGAAACAAAAATATCCTGAAATATCCAACATCTGACATTTGAAGCGATCAAATTCCGGACTGATGCATAAGGCGGGTAACATGACAATATTTGATAAACTCAAGCGTTTTAAACAGGAAAACGTATTACTGAGCGTAAACCCGCTTACTCTCTTCACAAAATGATTACGGCGTCAATGAGTGGAGCATTTGGCGGTGAGGATATTGATTGGGCACACCTGGCCCTGAGATTTTCATTTCTTCCCAAACCAACCGTCATGATTCACGACGCACATAAACACAATTTTAACCAGTTCCTGTATTTCGTCTTCGTCGACTCTGATGACTTCACCGCTTTCGATGCCGATGCCAAACTAACGCTGGATGGAACAGTAACATTGATTACTTGTCCATCATAGGTTTTTTCCTGAAGGACTGATGCAATGCCCGTTAAAGGTTTAACGTGTTGATAAACCTATCATCTGCATTGACGCCCGGCCCACCAGAGAAAGTTCATTCAGACCCACCGCTAGAAAATCCAAAACAAAAAAACCAGCCGGGGATTATTTATCTCACAGATTGAGAATCGCCGCTGTTTTGTGTCTAAATGTTGAAACCCGGCCGGACTTATTATGCGGACTTTTTGTGTTTTACCGGTCCCAGATTTGAAAGATCTATCGTGGTGGGATGTCCATCAATGCCCGGTCCGTCAAACGAAACTTTGTTACCATCCACATCTGTCAAAGAGTATGAGGGGGTCAGTAATAGCATCCCGAAAAAAAGCGGTTTAGAAATCTTTCGGAAATCGAGTGGTGCGTGTATCATGCCTTTGGGGATAAAAACGAGTGTCGGTTCGGTGATCGTATACAACTCTTGATCTTGCCCGAAATAAAAATCAACTTCAAAGTCATAATTGCTGAAACTGTCAGGTATTTGAGCGCCCAGGAAAAAGAGATATTCATCACCCTCATGGACATGAGCGACTCTATCCAGAAAATACGGTTTGACTATGTAACTCCAGCCGAAGTTTGCCCCTGCTCCTGGGATCTGGCGCGCGCCTCTAAAGCCGAAAGTGGGATTTTTGATAACATCGGGTAACAATGTGTTTTCTTTAATATCAGTGGTGAAATACTGGGCATATTTGCCTTTATACATTTATCATTCGCCTGATCCAGCTTTATTTTCCCGTCAGTTTCGGTTGCCATTAATGAACACCGGCACGCATTGAGTCATAATTACACCGGCATCAAGCAGATTAACCGCAATTTTACCGCATTTTTCAGGTGAAAGCGGTTCACGGGTAGTTCTGTCGGCTAATACTTCAACTCCAAGCATCAAACCGCAACTGCCTACACCTCCAAACACTCTAACAGTTTTGGCAGCATTTTCAAACATACCGCTGATATCAGCTCCAAGTTTAGTAGCCCTTCCGAGAAGGTCGGTCTCTTTGTCAGTAAGCAGATCGATATTAGTCATGCAAACAGCACAGCACAGGGCATTGCCGGCAAATGTACCAGGCTGTGAACCTTCTCCCAATGATTTGTTGATATCTGAACTGAAAATAATGCCAGCCATAGGCACAGTTCTGATGAGAATTGCTGGTCAACGGGAAAAGAACTCCAAGGAATGAGGTTGCAACCTGAACTTGCAACCTCATTCCTGTATATCTGAGACCCGTGGCCATAAGCGCCGCGGCGTTTCGCTCTTTGTGATGCCAGAAAGAACGTTTGTTACTTGCCGGGGCTCAAGCCTGATAAAAAAACAGGGCAATTGCCATTTTTTATGGAGGGCCAGGTGGGCCTATCCGCGGCGGCCATAGAGCTTCCGCTTCTTTGGTCATCCCCAACTCCAGCAGCTTCTTTTTGCTGGGTTTCAGGGTTTCATAGTCCCAGTCCATAGCTCCAAGGCTCCAGTACATTTGCGCCATTCTCGGTATGGTCACTCCTGCCAACGGTCCTTCCTTCTGAGGCGGATCGCCGTAGGTGCGAGGATGCGAATACCATTT
>DAOUAU010000188.1:0-3353 GCA_034433195.1 Dehalococcoidales bacterium | reverse complement strand
ATCCGTCCATGTGCTGGTCAAACTTCTGGCCACCATCACCCTGGTCCTGGCTCCCCTGTTCGTTTAACGGATAGTTACCAGGTAAAAAAGCCCCCGCTCGAATGAGCGGGGGCTTTTTGTTTGGTTCTTACCGGATACTAAATAATGTCAAGATAGAGGCAGTGAACCTGTTGACACTACCTCTATCTACCAATGATCTCATCAAACTGCCGGAAGAGGCACTCCGGTGTGATGCAATTATATCGAATAATAAATGTGACTTCGTCCTTATTCCTATCGCACCACGAAGTCAATGGAATATCCCGGAACTTCTTTCACGGCGCGATTATCATCGCAAGGATAGACCTGCCGGCCTATCCCGCTTGACGCAAACTTCTGATTATCTCCTTCCAACCGGGAGATTTTCCGTACATCAACAAATAAATGCGAAATACCCTGGAGACCAGTAACAGGCTACCCCAGATCGAAAGCGCCAGCACGGAGACACTGACCAGCAACTCCCAGAGCGGAATGCCGCTATTGATGCGCATCATCACGGTTAAAGGAGCTGTCAACGGGAAAAAAGTTAATAACTTACTGACAATATGGCCGCTATTTTCAACGATAAAGGGCATCAAAAAATAAGGAATTGCGCCGAACAGTGTGAAAATCACGGACATCTGCTGACCATCACGCTGAGTAGGCGCAATGGCCCCGATTCCGGCCATTAAAATGGCGTACAGGAAGTAACCGAGTATAAAATAGACCAGACTCAATAAAACCACTTCCTGCGGGAAGGTCAGACTGGTAAAAAAACCGCCGATGCTGGTGGAAGCCACGCGCATCAGAACATAACCGGAGATCAGCCAGAGCACAATCTGTACCAAACCGGCCACTCCCAGAGCCAGGACCTTACCCGTAATCAACTGGCGGGTGGAAACTGAAGAGAGCAAAATTTCCATGACCCGGTTTTCTTTTTCCTCACTCAACCCCTGCAGCAGATAACCGGAGGCGGTGAAAATGGACATAATTAAAAGAATGCTGAAGAGGTAAGCTATCAGATATCCCGCCATACCGCCTTTGCCAGCCGAAACCTGGCCGCTGCTATCCAGCACCACAGTGGATAAAAAAAGCGGGTGATTGACCCGCGCCAAAATTTCAGGGCTGACCTGGTCTTTTAATAAATTTCCGATCAGAAAGCTCTGGATGGCATAAACCACATTGGAGGGCTCTGATATTTCCGTTTTCATGGAATAACGCGTGATCGCACCACTGATCAGATAGTGTTCCGGTATCACAAAATATTCCTGGATATCATCTTTAACCAGGGCCGCATTGACCGCTTCCAGCGTAGCGTATGGCTCCAGTTGCAATTTTTCATATTGAGTATAATCTTTGAATATCCCAACCTGATCCACATAACCGATCCGCGTGATTTCCTGTGAACCTGGCTGCTGAATAAACCCGGATACAATTTGATAAATTAAAAGGGCCAGTGCGCCTAAAACCGGCAGAGCCAAAGTGGTGATAATAAAGCCTTTGCGTTTCAAGGTGGTTAGCAGCTCATTTTTAAATACCATAGTGGTCTTATTCATCCCCGCTCTCCTGCTACCTGAATGAAGATATCGTTTAATGACGGAGCGGCGATTTCAAAGCGGTTAATCGTCACCTGGTGTCTAATCAATTCTTCCAGGATTTGTTGATGAGTCAGATTGGATTCAAAGACTATTTCGGCGCGGTGGTTATTGGCCGATTTGACCGTCATACCTTTCAATGCCGGCAGTTGGCCGTCATATTCCAGGCTGAGGGCATTCCTGCGAAAACGCGCTTTAATCTCAGCCAGGCTGCCGTACAGCACATTGCGGCCTTGATTAATCATGAATACGCGGTCGCAGAGTTCTTCCACTTCGTTCATGCGGTGGGTGCTCAAGATGATGGATTTGCCCTGGTTTTTCAACTCCAAAATAATTTCTTTGACCATCCTGACGTTAACCGGGTCCAGGCCATTGAAAGGCTCATCCAGGATAATCACTCCCGGATGATGCAGAATGGTCACCAGCAACTGGATAATTTGTGCCATGCCATGGCTCAGCGCTTCAATTTTTTTGGTTTTGTGGACTTGCATGTTGACCCGGGTCAGCCATTGTTCGCTTTTTTCCAGAGCAACCTGAGGGTTCATCCCCTTTAAGGAGGCCAGATAAACCATACTCTCCAGAATGGTTTTTTGGCGGTACAAACCTCGTTCCTCAGGCAGATAACCAATCTGATTTTTGAGATTGTTGTTAAATTTCTCCCCAAAGAGAAATACTTCACCACTGTCCGGTTTGATGACATCCATGATCATCCGTATGCAGGTAGTCTTGCCGGCGCCGTTGGGGCCAATCAGTCCCAAAATCTCCTGATTAGCCAAACTGAACGAGACGCCATTCACTACTTTACGGCTGCCGTAGTTTTTGGAGATATTTTTCACTTCAACTGCATTCATGATTATCTCCTGATGATATTCACCTGATGCATAGCTTTAACAATATCATAAAAGGCGTCTGAATTGAAAGAGAGAGTGAGTGGAATAAGGGTTAAAACTGGTCTGATGACCAGTTTTGAAAAAACACCGGAATACCGGTAAAAATTATGCCCTTGCAGCTCTGGTGCTTTGTCTATTTCATCCGGCATAATGTTAGCCACAAGCATCGAAGATCTGTGGACTTCACGTTGTTTTTTAACTCGTCCGGCTTACAAAAAGGGCTCTCCTTGCACAGGAGAGCCCTTTAAGATAGTCCTTGCAAGGCCTAACGCTTGCCGTTATACTTGCCGGTCATCATGAAGCCGCTGTCAATGATATAGTCCACATGACCATCCGCGGTTGGAACGAAAACCATATAGGCCTGGAAAGAGCCATTGGCCTTTACTCCGCTGATGCCAACCCAGTGTCCGGTGATGGTTAACACCGGCAAATAACCACCCGGAACAGGGGCACTTACAAAGGACAAAGGAGCCACCTGACCCGTCACCAACAGAGCGGAATTGCCGGTGCTGAGCGTACCCACCAAATTCCCTTCCTGAGTGGTTAATTCAAAAACACCATCATATGTCAAAGTAAAAGCCGTGCTTCCCAAATCCCCACCCACAAATTGTCCGGTAATAGTGCGGTCCCGCACCAACCATTTTCCGCTGTTGCCCAGGGGTTTAACATTTCCGGTGTCAATGCCGGTCAGGTAGCCCTGAGCGCCGAAAGTGCCGGAAGCGGGGCTGGCGGCCATCGCCGCGGCCGGTAAAAGCAGAGACATCACCAGGGCCAGCAACAAACTGACTAATAGAACTTTTTTCATCATATCCTCCAAATATTTGTATAATATCCTTGGCTTACCGGTTAT
>DAOUAU010000187.1:0-2775 GCA_034433195.1 Dehalococcoidales bacterium | reverse complement strand
CGCATTCAGGGGATATTTTTTCAATTAGTCACAAGCTGACCTTTAGTTACTAATTATACATATCTGCATATTAAGTGCAATGTATTTGCCTGAAGACTATCAGCAAACAACCGCTGATATTATGGTAATGGAAGCAAAGACAAGGCGGAAGAACTGGACTGCAGATAGAGAATTGACAGAAATACCCCTTTGGCGAATTGTTGGTCTTATCCTCTTACATTTTTGATGTTTTCGGCAATTTTAAATTGGACGATCTTTTTTACCAGTGTATACGGGATAGGTTTATCCAAAGAGAACCGGATGGTTCCCTTGGAAACCTGATATGGCTCCAGTTCTTTTTTAAAAGCTTCTATAGGTGATGAGGTTGGATAAAACCCGATATGGTTCTTCTGCCCGGCAAAATATACCAGCGGGCCATTCTGTTTGAATGCGGGCATCCCGTAGCTGATGGTTTCCTGGGCTTCCGGGGCCGATTCTTTGATTACCTTCCTCAGGTTCTCCAGAATGTCCTGGATATGTTTGGGAAAACCAGAAATATACTCATCTACGCTTTTATATTGCATCATTGCCATATTCGATATTTCTCCGGTCAAGTGTGATAGAGTATTGATACTATCAATCAGGTCCTGAAATCCAGAAAGGTGATAGACTGGCCGGGCGGTGTTATCACAAATTCATCATCCCACGGCCCAAATAGCAGCTTTTTTATCAGAGCGTTGGAACCCTTAATTTCCGTATATTTAAGGCCCATCTCATCTGCTGCGGCGCGGCTGACCGCCCGGTAGTGTTCTATGGCATAGTTACCCGTATTAATAAAAACCAGGCGCGTGTAGTTTTTGATCATTTGTTTAAAAAGCCACCTGGCCCGGTTTTCTCCGTATTTGTTGATCATCTCAGTCAAGCCCTTGAATGATTTATCAGCTTCTATCCAGCCTTTGGTTTGATATAACGTTCCAGGCTCAGTGCGATGCTGTGCCTGATATTCATCGTCTGATCCTAAAAAAATTCCGATACAATCATCTATTTTAGGAATAATCAAGGTGCGGTTGGGCGATTTCAATCCCGCCACCGCCCGGGAACACAAGCCGTAACCCAACAGGATGGTAGCAAAACGGGGGTCGGTGGTATCAATGGCCTCCTGCAGCGCGGCCCGTAATTTATCCGGATCGCTGTGCAGGCCGAATTCGAGCTTCTGATATGAAAGTCCAGGCGGCATCAGGGGCAACATTTCTTCGATCACCGTAGCGCAGGCAATCAATCTGGTTTTAGTGTAGTCTATTTTTTCAATTTTGCTGATCATGGTTGGATATTATAATGCTAAATCGGACAAAATGCGAATTTGTAAACCGGCGTTTTACTTAATACCGACTTTAGTATTGATAATACTGAACTGCTATAATACAGTCAATAAAATATATTACCAGGAGCGGGTCAGACCGGGTGTTTTGCAGCTGATCATGAAACAGTGTGAAAAGGGTATTTGACAGCACAGTCGTAATAAAAGTAAGCAAGAGACTCAACCTGGATATTGTTTTAACATCAGGCAATTTTCAACCCCCTTGTGAACAACCTGCAACTGACCACTTAAAGGTTATTCGGAGTTTTGTATGTTTGATGTTGCCGTAATTGGAGCCGGTCCGGTGGGTTCCAGACTGGCTGGCCAGATTGCCTCTCAGGGCCACCAGGTGGTGGTCCTGGAAAAGCGCGCGCAAACAGGGTTGAAACCCTGCTGTACCGGCATCATCAGTCAGAAATGCATTACCCATTTTTCTATTCCTGAGAATGTCATCTACCGCCATTTGAAGAGCGCATCTTTTCATTCTCCTTCGGGCAACCTTATTCGCCTCTGTCACGCCCAGCCTCAAGCCGGAATCATCGATAGACCGCAATTTGACCGCTGGCTGGCTGATCAGGCTGAGTCTCAGGGTGTGCGATATATGCTGGATTGTGATGTCACGCAGATCAACATCAGTCACCAATCAGCTGAAATATGTTTTACCAAAGGGGTTTCCCAAGCTAAACTGGAAGCCGAGGTGGTGGTGCTGGCCTGCGGATTCAACTCTCCACTGGTTAAGCAAGCCGGGTTGGGGCAACCCGGTTTTCAGGTTACCGGAGTGCAGACACGGGTGGCAACTGACCACTGCCATGAAGTAGAGGTATTTTTTAATCAAAAAATTGCTCCCGGGTTTTTTGCCTGGCTGGCTCCCACCTCAACAGGGCAGGTTTTGGCCGGTCTGATGACTCGCCAATCCCCGGGTCAGCATCTAAGAGAATGGCTTTCGGAATTAGTCAGCCTGGGAAAAATCAAACCATCTGAGTTCAATGTTCAATATTGCGGAATTCCTTTAAAACCCCTTAATTCTACCGTCAGAGAACGTTTATTGGTGGTGGGTGATGCGGCCGGGCAGGTCAAGCCTACCACCGGGGGCGGGCTGTATTTTGGTATGCTGTGCGCCGATATGGCGGCAGAAGCTTTACATAAAGCTATAATACAACGGGATTATTCGCGGAAACAACTGATGGTTTACCAAAGGGAGTGGCAGGCCCTGCTCCTTTCAGAATTGAAGCGTGAATATTGGGCCCGGCGGGCCTATCAATTATTAAGCAACCATCAAATAGACAGCTTGTTCAAGACGATTCAGAAAAATGGTATTGTGGATTCTTTGATGGCGCAATACAGCTCGTTCGATAATCACGGTGGTCTATTGATTAAAGCCTTGCGCCAGGGCCTGGTCTCACCGGCCAGGCGCTTCTCCCGTTACCTCACCGGTTGAA
>DAOUAU010000186.1:0-1525 GCA_034433195.1 Dehalococcoidales bacterium | reverse complement strand
TTATCTGGTGGCTGAGGCCGCTTACAATGAGTTAATCAACGGGAACGAAACCGTTATCCGCGAAGGGCGGGTAGTGGCTGAACGTCCCAAAATCGTCACTCCTTATTATCTTTCCAGAGTCCAGGGTTTCAGCCCTGAAGCCACCAATTATTTTGAAATGCTGATGCATAATTTCAACGCCAATTCACCCGGACTCTTTTATGCTTACCGTAATGAGCCTAAAGAACTAAATATGGTGTCTGATAGTCTGGATGCGGTAGTGGCAAAATTAAACACGGAGATAGATAAAAAAGGCGATCCGCTGACTTCAATCATCAAAGGCGAAGACATGTTGTGGGATGTTTCCATTCTGAAGTTCATCTATGAAATCACCGACCGCTCATTGCCGGAAAACGTGCAGCAGCTCAACCAGCGCGGATTGCTGAGGATGGACACCAGCGGATTACCGGCAGACGCCCGGGTGCGCATTGAAGGTCTCTTCGAAATGGTTGAAAAAGGGGAGATTGAGCCGTCTGATTTGAAAACCGAATTAGACCGCTGGGGCGTCTTTGAGGAATATCAGGACCGCTTTTTCCGGGTCTTTAAAAGAAAGAGTTAAAATAAGAACTGATCCGTTTTATTTCACTAGCCTCACTCTCAGGTACAAATCACCGCACTGCTGACTTTTCTGCCGTCCCAGACCCTGTAAACGGATTTTGGTTCCATCCTGTATACCAGCCGGTATTTTGACCATTAATCTCTTCGTTTTTAATCCTTTTCTGTAGATATAGATCTTTTCCCCTCCGGCGGCGGCTTCAGCCGGATTGATTTCAAAATTTTCCACCACATCCAAATCCTGTGAGGGGTCCGGCATTTGAACGCCAAAGAGTCTTTTTAATACAAATTTACTCAGTCTCAAGGTATTTCTGGCGGCCCAGCGCTCCATAAAACCGGGTTTGTGGCCAGGTTGTGAGGCCTGTACTTCATTTTGAGCATTTGCGGAACTGCTGCGGTAGACCGGCTGAGCGCTGCTGTTGGGATAGGTATACACTCTGAAGACTACGTTGTTGGCGCTGAAAAAGACCCGGTTCAGGAAATCCTGATCAAAACGCAGTCCAGCCTGGGCGAACATGCGGTTCAGATCATCCACTGAATTGCGGTTATTAAAGGCTTCTCTAAAAATATCTTGCTGAGAATACCGGAAACCTGACTGGTTGCCGAAAGCAGCGCCTGGCATAGCGCCTTGCCGGGCCATATCGTACTGCTGCCGCTTGACCTTGTCGCTCAATACCACATAGGCCTCATTGATATCTTTGAATTTCTCCTCCGCGGCCTTTTCAGAGCCGATGTTTTTGTCCGGGTGATATTGAAAAGCCAACTTTCGAAAAGCTTTGCGTATGTCTTCATCCCCGGCATTTTCCGGGATTCCCAGAGTTTGATAATAATCTTTCATTTTCAAATTCCTTGCTGACAGGCCGGAAATCCGAATATTGAAACCCGGAACGAGCCTGCTCCTGGATAATCCGTTCTATTATATTATTCCATA
>DAOUAU010000185.1:0-3990 GCA_034433195.1 Dehalococcoidales bacterium | reverse complement strand
GTAAAAGGGGAAGAATCGCGCCGGACGTTTGAAGAGGATTTTCGAGAAGCAGGGCGGTCTATAATTCGTCTAGTTTAAAAACATCTGGCGGATGCCGGTATTGCCGTGAACTTAGAGGTTTTAGAGGGTAGCTCTGCTGATGTTATTTGTAATTATGTTAAAAAACAAAACTTCGACTCCATCATCGTTGGCAGCCGGGGTCAAGATAAAGTTTCAAAGTTACTACTGGATAGCGGTAATAACGAAGGGGTACAATCTGCTCCATGCCCAGTTTCAAATTTCGCTCATAGGTGAAACAGAGGCCAATCATCCCAATAGGACTAAAGCCGGGTAAAAACTTGTTGTTCATTTTACGGTGAAAATAGTTTAAAATTTAAAGAAAGCCAATTTTGTTACATGTTGCCAACGGCTTGTTACACCTGATCTTAGTGCTAACAGAAGTTTTGTCGGGTCTAATCCATATCCCCTATAATTGCTCTAGCGGTTCTACGAGAACGTAAACTTTCATCAATAACTCGATTTACCTGAATTTGTGGAGACAATTTTGTTAAAGATAATTAAAGACACTATCAAGGAAGTCTTAAAAGCTCTGCTACCCATCATCCTTGCCGTAGTAGTCCTGCAATACACCGTGCTCCATTTGCCTCCCTATATTTTCGCACGTTTTTTAATTGGGGCGTTCATGGTAATAACAGGTGTCGTTTGCTTCTTTTATGGAGTCAGAACAGGTATATTGCCAATGGGAAGAGACGTCGGTGCAGAGTTACCACAGCGTGGATCTCTACTGCTTATCGCGGCCGTAGCACTGGTATTCGGTTTTGCCGTAACATATTCCGAACCGAGCGTAATGGTATTGAGGAAGATGTCTGCTGAAGCTGGTAGTAGTGGCTCTTCCGCTTTTATCTTCGTGGTCACAGGCGGAATGGCCGTTCTTTTTATGGCTGCATTACTGCGTATTCTTTTAGGATTCCCGACCCGAAACCTTTTGGCAATCATCTACGGGATCGTCGTAATCCTCGCCATGTTTACACCACCCAATTTTCTGGCGATAGCTTTTGATGCGGGAGCAGCGGCTGCCGGACCGTTCTCCGTGCCAATGCTTCTCGCTTTGGGCCTGGGCTTTGTGTCGGTACTTGTTCGCAGATCTACATTGTCAGATGGGTTCGGACTCATCGGGATTGCTTGTGCTGGCCCGATCATCGGCATCTTACTTTGGGGAGTGTTCTTCTTTTGAATGATATTTTTCTGATTCAGAAAGAAACGGTTCTTCTTTTAAAGGATGAATTTGTTCGCCTTCTAAAAGAAGCTGCACCATTCGAAGGCATAACTAACGTTATCCTTGAGGTAACGCTGCCGGTAGCTCTGCTGGTATTATTCTTTCTGGTCTTTCAGGTGTTCTTCCTGAGGAGACCGCTAAGACAATTATTCACTCTTCTAACAGGTGTCGCATTTGCGTTTGTGGGGCTAGTATTATTTTTGCATGTGATTAACATTGCATTTCTACCTATGGGAATGGAAATCGGAGAGTTATTCGCAGGTTTTCAGCATACCTGGATTCTGATTCCCATCGGATTTGTTCTGGGACTTCTCATCACCTATGCTGAGCCACAGGTACGTGTGTTGAGCCAGGAGATAGAAAAAGCTTCAGCTGGTTACATCCGGGCACCGATGATACTCTATACTCTATGCTTTGGTGTAGCAGCTTTTACCGCGGTGGCAATGGCAAGAACAGTTTATGGTATTCCCCTGCTCCAAATACTTGTTCCTGGCTATGTTATCGCTCTCGTCTTGCTTTCTATTGCCGATAAAGAATTTGTTAGTATTGCTTTCGATTCAGGAAGCATAGCCTCCGGACCACTGACTGTAGGGTTTATCATGTCGTTAACTGTTGGAGCTGCTACAGTAATGGGAAATCGCAATCCACTTGTTGACGGCTTCGGTCTCATCGGCATAATAACACTGGCCCCGATCATATCAATTCAGCTGCTTAGCTTAGTATATCGCATAAGGACACCAGAAGGAGGGAACGAAAGTGGTTAAAGATACTAAAGAAAATGGCGGCAGTAGAACCCTTATTGTAACTATAGTTATGAAAGGATGGGGTGATGCTGTGATAGAAGCATCAATGAAAGCTGGGGCAACGGGAGGGACTATTCTATTCGGCCGCGGTATTGGGATACATGAAAAGAAGAAAATCCTGGGTATACCAGTCGAGCCTGAGAAAGAGATCGTTCTTACGATTACCCCGCCGAAAAAGACAGATGCTATCATGAGCGAGATAGTCAAGGCGGCTCGACTGGGTGAACCCAGAAGAGGCATTGCTTTCACGTTACCGGTTGACCGACTTGTGGGGGTGGCTCATGCTTTTCTGAGTGACTTGCAGCCAGAGCCCTCCCCTGATTCCGGTTCGTAATAAATTAATATATTATTACGAAAGGAACAAGAAATACCCGGGCAATAAAACCGGGAACAACATCTACCCGTTTGATGACCAGTTTTTACGCGTAACACAGTATGATGCTACACGGTGATTACAGCAAACAGGTTTAGAGCCATATTAATGGAGATAGAAGTAAATATTAATGTTATATTCCTCAAATAATGATAGTGCTGTTTACCACAGCGCTTGAATAGCAGCCTCCATTCAGTGGTAATTATTTTCCGCACGTTTCATTCATCCGAATTATCAGGTCAACGCGCTTAAGATGTTTTCGGTATGCGCTGAAGAATGAGTAAAGGACCTCATTGCATTCTCCCATTAGGGACATGTCTCGCTGCGAAAAACCAGGGGTCTTTCATTAAGATTTTGTCCCACTTTCCTCACTAAATTTCTTGAGCAGGGCATACCTCTCGTTAACTATTTGTTGAAGTTCGTCTATTTCGCCTTCTTTCAAATGGGAGAATTTACCACTCAACTTGAGCAATTCAACCACTGGCTTGGGATTGGGCACCTCGTAGGTCATTTTTAGCTTTCCATTTTCTGCTTCCCATAGAGGGAAATAGTTGGTTCTGACGGCAGTACGGCATGCTTCGATTACGGAGTTTGATTCGATACGCGATCCTACTGGGCAAGGAGCAAACACGTGAAGGTAAACAAACCCCTCTTTTTTCTTCTCTTTCGCCTTGACCAGCTTCTTGGCTAAGTCCTCAAGATGGCTCAGAGTAGCCGTGGCTACATACGCTGGCCTGTGCATCAGCATGACCAAAGGCATGTACTTTGCATGAGTAGGCTTGCCATGCCATATTTTTCCTACAGGTGTTGTGGTTGTGGCCGCGCCCTTTGGGGTAGCGCTACTTCTTTGAACGCCGGTATTCATATATCCTTCATTATCGTAGCAGATGTAAATGATATTCTCGGCACGTTCAGCAGCACCACTCAATGGTTGGAAACCAACATCGGCGGCGCCGCCATCGCCGGTAAAGCAGATTAAGGTAATGTCTTTGCCTATTTTCTTATAATATCTAACAATGCCGGTGGCGCTGGAGGGGACTCCGGTCATCAAGCAGCCCAGAGAAGCCAACCGATGCCATGCCCCGATGTTCTGCCCGAAGAGAACCGGAGCTGAACAGCAGGGGCAGCCTACAATGACAATCTCCTTTCCCAGAACTTTTGGTACAAACCTGGCGAGAAGTTCCAGAGAGCAATCAGGGCACCAGGCAACACCCCCGGCGAATTGGTCCTCTTCATGGAAATATTCAAAAACCTTGTTTCTTTTTTTAGTTCCTTCTATCATTTTCTTGCTCCTCCATCGGTATCCAGGTTACCTCCTGGTAAGGCTTGCCCTCTGCTGCGGCGCTAACTTCATCTACCACTCTTTCTATATGCGGAATTGTTATATCCAGATTGGCCAGTCCGTCAATATAGTCAAGCATGGGGATAATGCCGATTTCTGGGGTGAGCGCCCTCAATTCCATGTACATGGGGCCGCAGTCCCAGCCGAAACATACACTCCGATCAATGATTCCTATGGCTTTTTTCCCCTTGAGGGC
>DAOUAU010000184.1:0-3155 GCA_034433195.1 Dehalococcoidales bacterium | reverse complement strand
TCTGAGCTGGATGGCATCCATTACCCGCTGTTCACGTTCTTGTTCCAGACGTTCTATGTTGGTTTTCATCCACTACCTCTTGTCAGAACAAAATTATTATACTGGTGTTGTATTTTCGGTAAGTCAATACATCAAATAACCCGTGTACGGTTCCACGTTCCCCGGATATTGGTAAAATATATGAATACCGGTTAATCGATTTTTCTTCAATCACCAATCAAAAAACGGCTTTTTCCGGGGACGAAAGGTATTATTTGAACCGTTACGGTGTTTTGGTCTAAGATTAATTGAGATTAATAATACAGGAGGTCTATATGGATTTCAAATTACAGGGCAAGGTGGCGCTGGTGACCGGAGCTGGCAGTCAGACTGGATTCGGAAAGGCTATTTGCCTGCTTCTGGCTCAGGAAGGCTGTGATATCATAGCCGCTGATCTGGATCTGGCCGGATCTCAGAAAACCGCCGCGGATGTCGAAAAACTGGGGCGCCAGGCGCTGGCTGTCAAATGCAACATCACAATCAAAGCGGAATGTCAGGCTATGGCCAAAGCCGCTCTGGATAAATTCGGCCGGGTTGATATACTGGTCAACAATGCCGGTGGTATTGCCGCTCAGGGCGGACCATTTGAGCAACAGACCGAGGAAGCCTGGGATAAGAACCTGGCTTTGAACCTGAAAGGCCCCATCCTGGTCACTCAGGCTATCTTCCAAAGCATGGTGGCACGCAAGTACGGCAAAATTATCAACATCGCTTCAGATACCGCCAAAATGGCTTTCCCCGGAGTCAATATGTATGATATCGCCAAATCCGGCCTGTATCTCTTTACCCGCGGTTTAGCCAAAGCCCTGGCAAAGGACAATATCAATGTCAACGTGGTTTCTCCCGGTTGGTCAATGGAGACCGATTTCGTGAAAGCCCCCAAGGAGATCAAGGACCAGATGACCAAAGCGCGCTTTATCCCGGAGACCCCGCTGGCCAAGGGTACCTCTACTATGGATATCGCGGCGGCCGTCGCTTATCTGGCTTCCGATCTTTCGGGTGATATCACCGGTCAGGTGCTCAGCATCTCCGGTGGCTCAACCATGCAATAGTCTCAGCCGAATCTGGTATATCACAATCCAATTTCAGGGAGGGGAACAAGAGTCTCAGGCACTGGCCCCTCCCTGATTTTTAGATTATACTGCTGCCAAGCAAAACTATGGAGGTTAATAATATGAACAATTTAATTGGAAAAGTAGCGGTTATTACCGGATCTGGACAGGGTATCGGACGGGCCATCGCCATGGGCATGGCTGCCGAAGGCGCCAAAGTAGTAACCAACAATCGTAAACCCGGCTCCACCGGTTTTGCCATCATGAATCAAAATCTGGTCAACTCACTTCCCCCTGAAAAACAGGCCTGGTTGAAAAAAGAAGCCGAGGCTGCCAACGGAGATGCGGAAACCACGGCGGCGGCCATCCGCGCAGCCGGTGGCGAAGCCACCGCTTTCTTTGGAGATGTGGCCAACTTCGAGACAGCCCGTCGCCTGATCCAGACCGCCGTTGACAGCTACGGAAAGATTGATATCCTGGTCAATGTGGTGGGCACCTTTGCCTTCAGCCCCATCTGGGAAATGAGTGAAGAAACCTGGGACAAAGTCAACTCGGTCAAACCCAAGAGTTACTTCAATACCATTCGCCACGCCCTGCCCCATATGATGAAACAAAAATGGGGCCGTATTATTAACTGTACTTCTGGAGCTTTCAAAGGTGGTGGATTGCGTCAGGCCAACTACTCTGCGGCTAATGCCGGTGTAGTCGGTTTGACCTACGCGGTAGCTCAGGAAGTCTATTCATATGGAATTACCTGTAACGCTTTTGCGCCGGATGCCCGCACCCGCGCCTCATTTGAATTAAGCGCCTTTGAAATGTCAGTTCCGAAAGAAAAAGGTCCCTGGGTTTATGACAATTTCAAACTGCCGCTGGCCAACAGCCCCAGCCCGGACGATCTGTCACCCTTTATTTGTTACCTCGCTACAGAAGAAGCTTCCGGTATCAGCGGGTCGGTCTTCTTTGTGGGCGGACAGGGAATCAGCCTGTATTCCGAAGCCGATATCCAGAGTTCCATCACCAAATACGGCGGCCGCTGGACAGTCGATGAAATCAAACAGCAGGCACCGCGCGGGTTGATGGGGAGGTTCAGAAGTTCAACCATCAATATGCATCAAATGTTCAATAATAAAAAATAATGTAAACTCACGAGGAGACTAAGATGGCACATTCAAAGTACGGTCCTTACATCCAAACTGATATCAAAGCCAATATCAAACTGCCCGGCTTCCGGGATGGTGAAGGTCCCCGCATCGGTCAGGGTCTCTTAAACGGCCAACGCCGTGTCATGGAACATCTTTTTTGGCTGGATAAAGAGGAGTTTCCCTTTCCGGGTGCCTTTTATTCTGAAATAGTGTGGTTCTGGCCGCAAGCCCGCAAAGAGATTATCACACCCGAACAGATGGCCAAAGCTCCCGGCGTTCCCCCACATGTCCATCCTTTCCCCGAAATTCTTTGCTACCTGGGTAGCGATATGAAAAATCCTTACGATTTAAACGGTGAGATTGAGTTCTGGCTGGGAGATGAGAAATTTAATTTGACACGCAGCTTCCTGGTTTATATTCCGCCCGGCATGAAGCACTGTCCCTTGAAACACCTGCGGATGGATAAACCCTTATTCCATTTCACCATGGGCTCCGGCGAAGAGTATAAATAGCCGTGCTGCAAAAATATTAATAGGGGATTTTAAAATGAAAGAATTGCTCGATCAACAATTGGCCAAAAACAAAAATGCCAAATATTTTGTTTTTAGCGATAAAGCTGATTTGAAGGTTCCGGCCTGGCGGCATAAACTGGATCCCGAATGGGTCAAACGCATGGTCTATCTGGACAACGAAGTTGTGCCCGGTGCTGAGTTTTACTGTGAGGCAATGTGGTTTTTACCCGGACGTCCCGCTCCCAAGCCCGGAGAGAAACACGGGGTACAAGAACACGTCCATCCTTACGGTGAGATCATTGGGTTCTTCGGTTTTAATTATGATAATATTCATGACCTGGGCGCCGAGGTAGAACTCTGGATTGACGGCCAAAAGTACAATATCAAGGAGACTTTTGTGGCCTTCATCC
>DAOUAU010000183.1:0-6431 GCA_034433195.1 Dehalococcoidales bacterium | reverse complement strand
GGTCACGGTGCACAAGGGCGGCCGCTAGGTTCCAGGGTTTTTTCACAGGAAAGGCTATCCAGATTATCCGGTGGGTCGCGTTACGGCTGCTTTTTGCGCGATTATCAGGATCTCCTGATCGGTTAAAATAATCTGAACCGCTAACCTTCACCAGCAGGAAAACAAAAATCTCCCGGCAGACTGCGAAGAAGCCGGCCGGGAGATTGCAGTCAAAACGCTATCTGATCTCTATTGCGGCGGCCCGAAGGGATTTTTCTGCGGCGGCCACAGTTCCTCGGCAATTTCTTTAAATCCCAATTCGATCAGTTTCTTCTTGCTGGGTTTGGTAGTCACCGGGTCCCAGTCAAGAGCGCCCAGATTCCAATACATCTGCGCCAGAATATCAATCTTGACACCCTTCAGCGGTCCTTCATTTTGAGGCGGATCACCATATATGCGGGGGTGGGTTGTCCATTTGATTTCATTGATGCCTTCACGCAGATTAAAGAGGTGCCTGATGTTGGCAATTCTCTCTCCGGCTTTGAGAATGCCTTCAGGTTTATAGTTGAAACCGGTGACAGCGTTCAAAAAGCCAGTCAGTTTGACGGGTCCCCCGCCGAAGCCGAATCCAATCATACACATGCCGCTGGCATTGACCGCATGCCCATTGAAACCACTGGGGCCGAAACCCTGGGTATGGCGGCCCGGAGTGGCGTCCAGATGGTATTTGGCATAGGCGGCATTACCATGTCCCAGCTTGGGGTCATGCATGCCCAATTCCTGGCCGCCGATTTGCACGGCGTATTTATCCGCCCCTTTCCCGATTTTTTCCGCGGCTATCTTCACGCCGTCAGCCAGGATGCTGCCCAGTCCTTCTCTTTTAGCCATTTTTTCTGTCATGGCCACCAGCGCTTTGTGATTTCCCCACCGCAGTTCAATGCCGCCGGTGTCTTCCTTTTTCAAAATACCATTTTCATAACATTCAATGGCAAAGGCTATCACGCTGCCGGCTGAGATGGTGTCCAGACCGTAACGGTTGCAGATATCGTTCACCTTGTTGATAGACTCAGTATTGCTGTTGCCGCAGTTAGCGCCGAAACTGGCCTGGGTTTCATATTCCGGACGGCGAACTCCAGATGAATACTTGTATTCTCCGGTTCCCTCTTTCAGGGTGGCTTTGCAGGCGATAGGGCAGCGCCAGCATCCGCTTAATTTTTCTACATAGCCCGCCAGTACGTCTGGTTTCAGGCCTTCAATACTGGCCAGGTCTTTAACGCCGATGCCGCCCCAGTTCTTGACCGGCGTATCACCGCTGATGGCGGAATTGGCGGTTAAAGCTGAAGTACCGTATTTATGAAGCGAATCTATACCCCCCGGGCCGGGTATCTGAATAGATTTGATGTGATCTTTGCGCCACTTGTCGACCGCGGCTTTATCTGCTATTTCTACAGCTAAACTACCTCTGGCTACCACTGCCTTTAACTTCTTAGAGCCCATGACGGCGCCCAGCCCGGAACGGCCGGCAGCAGAACCTTTATCGGTCATGATGGCGGATATCAGTGATAATTTTTCTCCGGCAGGCCCAATACAGGCCACGCGGCTTTGTTTACCATATTCTGCCATCAGCGTCTCTTCAGTTTCGTAAGAGGCTTTACCCCAGAGATAAGCGGCATCTTTTAATTGCGCTTTGCCTTCATCAATCAAAAGGTATACCGGTTTGGCGGATATTCCGGTGAAGAAAACCGCGTCAAAACCGGAGAATTTGAGGTAAGGCCCAAAAAATCCGCCTGAGTTAGCATCACCCCAGCCTCCGCTCAAAGGAGATTTGGCCACAGCGGCGAACCTGGCCGCGGCTGGGATGGGAGTGCCGGTCAGAGGACCGGTAATCAGTCCAAGAATGTTCTCCGGCCCCAGCGGATCCACTCCGGCCTTCTGCCGGTCGTAAATCAAACGAGCTCCGAGGCCGTAACCGCCGATATAGTCTTTATAAAGACTTACCCTGGGTTTTTCGATTTTGATCAGACCTGTGGAGAGATCCACCCATAGGATTTTCCCCATGTAACCTGCTGACATTTTATCCTCCTTTTCATGTTCGTATACGTTGTTTGTTTGTACCATTTTACCGTTAGTGAGAATTCCAGTCAAACGACGGAATAGCGGCATTGGGGGGCAAAAAACAGGAAAGTAACTATATTTAAAGGAACCGGATGCCAAAATGTGGAGGTTTGTTCAAAGCGAGAGTCCTGTGCATCCGCCCGCGTTTCATGGGGTATCCCGTTCAGGATACCCCATTTGTAAGCCGCGCTGAACCAGACGGAAGCTACCCGGATAAAACAGTTTTCACACGCCAGTTCCATGGTGCCGGGTTAGTGATGGATACCGGTGTTCATCAATAAATCGCGATAGTAATAGACGTCAGGTAACCTTTGTAGTCAGTGCTTTTGCCAATATCAATGGTGTAAGTGTAACCGTCTTTGCTCCCGAAGGACGTAAAACTGGTGTCTAACCTGGTATCTCCAGTGACTTTGGCATTAGCCAGGACTTTCTCATAAAAAGCGATCACGTCTTTATAATCAGCTTTGGAATAAGCCAACACGGTGTATCCCCTTCCCATTTCAAGTACATTAAGAATATGGCTGCCGTCATAGATGGGGAAATACTCTTTGGGATATTTGGCAGGCAGTTTGACGGCGGCGCCAATGGAGCTTGAGCCGGTCTGGCCGCTGTCCGGACTGGCATCAGTAGGAGTGCCTGTAGCGGTCCTGGTTGAAGCCGGTAGGCCGGTGTTGACATTACTGGTAACAGTTGAAGCTGGCGCACTGGTTTTCGGACTGGCGCTGGTAGAACTGACGGCCGTTTGTGTCTCTGGCGCAGTTTTGCCGCAGCCTGGCACAATAGCCGAGAGTAACACCACCAGGCACATGATAGCGATGAGTTTAAACATTGATTTTCCTCCAAAAAATGTTTTAACAGTTTTTACAATCTGATTATTCGATTGGTGTCAAAGTGATCTGGATTATGGTTTTTTCCGCCCCGCCCAGGTTATTATTCAGCACCATAATGCTGAATTCAAAGGGGTAATTTTCACCTGACAGCGTGGTTATACCCTTAATGGTAACAGAAGAGACATCCGGAATATTCTTCAGGAAAATTTCATAATAACGCACTGCCTCATTGATGGTAGCGTGGGTTTTCAGAGTTAGTGCAAAACCGTCTTCACTGCCGTCCTGTCCGGGTAATTTATTGGCGATGGCGATGATAGCTCCTGGCATGACCGGAATGATATCATCAGGATATCCGTCAGGCAGGCTAACTCCCTTTTCAATATCAACCGCAATATTATCAAAATCTTTAAACGTTTGTTCCCACCCGGCGAAAAGACGGTTCAATTCAGAATATTTGAATTCATTGTCCACGGTTCCGGCGGCATTGAGGTCATATAGAACAATACCGAGATCTCCCAGTAGAAGCTCGACCTGTGTATTCAATCCTCTGGCGGATTCCAGTTGTTGACGGCAATCCTGAAGCAGAGCGTTCACCCGTGCCACCGGGAAATCGCGGCTTAATGTTAAATGGATTCTGATTTGCGCTAGTGTCTGCTGCAATGATTCGTATAACGAGGCATATTTTGTAAACAGGCCTTCGATGTGGGGCTTTACGATGTAAAAGTTGCTCTTCAGGTTTTTCTGTTCCTTGCCGGCGCCGTTTTCAGCGCTGGATTCAATAATTACACCCTCCAACTGCCTGAGAACTCCCTGCTCTGAACTCGAAGCACTCATTGGAGCCATTCCGGATCTGATTTCAGACATGTGTTTCTGAAAGGTTTTTTCATTGGCCAGCGTATCAGCGGCATTACGGTTCTGGATAACATCAATCACATCCTGAGGAAAAACGGCATTGACCATGGCTTCAGCCCCTCTGGCAGCCGCCACGGTTGCGCCCAAACTATCAGCCAGAGCAGCGGTCTGCTGCCATGCCGGAGGATGGGAGGCCGCCATAGCGCCGAACGCGCCGGCGGATTCAGCTTCCTGTTTCAGCTTCAGAATCTCTGCCATGGCTTCTGAATATGTCAGGCGCTGATAATCATACGAAAAAGTTCCGGAAGGAGTCCAAATACGGTTAGTGGAGTGGAAAAACCGGGATTCATCAGAGTTATAGGTATTGGAGGCGCTGATGTTCGCCAGATGTGGGACTTGATTCAAGGTTGTATTCTTGGGATTTTCTTCCGGCGGAAACATCCTTATTCCACCTCTTCGTTCAGTCCCGGTGATGGAGACATAAGTCACCCAATCTGGCTGGCGTGGGGAAGGATAGGTGTAGATAATATTATGCAAGTTATCAATGCGTACGGGATTGGCCGCGAAATTCAGAGTATACCGGTTGCTGATAGAGGATGCAACGTCATCAATGGACTTTCTCCATAGCAGGCCGGTTCCGTAATACTCATATAGTTCCCCGGAGTGGTGAACATCGCTGTGCCCTATCAGGTCCCCGTTTAAATCATTCACAGTGATCTTGTGCCAACCGGCAGATGACATATACCTGACTACAATGTAGCATTTTTCGGTTTGAGGATCATAGACCAGAATTTCATCCGCGGAAAGAGTGGAATCCCCGGTTCCGGACGAACCATCTGAGCCCTCTGATAGCCACTTCTGCTTTTCGAAAAGGGTAACCCGTCCCTGATAAAAGACGTAATTATTCAAAAGCCGTTGTGTCAGAGACTCTCGTTCTGCTTCAGTCAATTGATCTCCGATCAAGGCGGACAGATCAGTGGTATCTGAGCTGCCGGGAGTGGCTTCAGGCGGCCTGGTGCTTTTCCTGAATGAGCAGCCGGAAACGGTAACTGCGATCATCACTAAAGAAATAATTACAATCATCATGCCGGAGATAACATATTTTGTTTTGGTCATGATTCAACTCCTTGAGGATGCTCAGTTGATATATTAATATTTCCGATCGTTGCTTGTCGTGGGTGCTAAAACCTAATTTAGTAAGATCGGCTTCAACGCAGGTGGCTAGCCCGCCATCAACTAATCAGGCTCTAACCAGTGACAGTCAGAAAACATGCTTGATCAGTCATGGTAATGGGAACGCACGTTGATATTCACAGCTAAACATACTAAAGTAAAATTACCGGTGTACCATTGAAATGCCGGAGGCTCAATCGGCTTTTGCCGTAAAAATATAAACCGTGTGTATGCGAAAATATCAGATCCAGCGAAAACCGCGATCGAGTTATAGAAGGTGAGATGGTTGGACGTAGGGTTCATCGTTTTAGCCGGCGGGAAGAGTACCCGCCTTGGACGTGATAAAAAAATGGAAGTCATGGGTGGGATACCTTTGATCGAAAGAGTCGTTTCGCGTTTAGCGGTATTTCAAAGCGAGATCAATATCGTAACCACGGGACAATCATCCTTCCGGGCTGATTTCAATTATCCCAGGTTGAATATGCTCTCTGATCTGTACCCGAATGGAGGATCTGCAGGAGGAATATATACCGGATTATCCTTCTCACATTCTTTTCATAACATTGTGGTGGCTTGCGATATGCCTTTTCTCAACACCGAGTTGCTAAAGTACATGATAAAAATTCAAGAAGGTTATGACCTGGTAGTTTTTCGCAATCAATCCTTTTTTGAACCGCTGCATGCCATTTATTCCAAAAATTGTTTACCATATCTGGAAAAAATCATTCATAACAATCTGAGGATTATCGAACTGGTTAAGTATGTTAAAGTACGTTATTTGAGTTTGGCTGAGATAGAAAGCTTTGACTCCAAACATCTGAGCTTTTTTAATATTAACACTGAGCTTGACCTGAAGGTGGCCAACCAGATAGCCAATGGCGCCGAACTGGATTTCAAGGTTGATTTAGGATCAACATGCGCATGCCGGCAGGATCATCAGCCGATATCGAATCCATGCCTGGAATGACAAACCAATCTCCCGGCTGGCGCTGGCAACCGGGTTACCAATCTGTGAACGTAAAAAATAACGGATATTAACACCAGCCGCCAGTAATTCAGTGACTGGAATAATGACAGAACAGCACTGTACGCCAGCAATCATGAAAGCCATCCGGCCAGACGTCCAGACGGCTTTCACTCTTCACAGTCCACAGGCAGAAAGCTCTCACCTGAGATGGCTGCAACAATTACCCGGCATCCGGTTCAGGTGTTTTCCCCTCCGCCTGTTTGCTAACCGGATTGATTTGTATTGAGCAGACTTTCAAGGCCGGTATCTTGGCTACCGGGTCCAGCACATCCAGCGTCAGCCGGTTGACCGGCGATTCCTTATAATGGAAAGTCATAAAAGCCACGCCTTCAGGTGATTTCTCGGTTACTTTGACTTTGGTGAGAATCTTCCCGCGCCGGGAGACCATTTCCACAATATCACCATTGGAGGCGGCCAGCTTTTTGGCATCAGCCGGGTTGATCTCCACCTCAGCT
>DAOUAU010000182.1:0-6413 GCA_034433195.1 Dehalococcoidales bacterium | reverse complement strand
CCGCTGATACGGGTATAACCTTCTGCAATGCCCACTGCGGCATTTTCATGCAGCGCCAATATAAATTTGATGTCACCGACATCCTCCAGAGCATCCATAAAAAGCACCTCAGTGGCGCCCGGCATGCCAAAAACATATTCCACTTTTTCCAGCCGAAGAATTTGGATTAAGGCTTGTTGGCCGCTGATTACGTTCAAATTTTTCACTCTCCTCCGCCTGCCATTAATAATAGACACTTTGATAAAAAGAGGCAAGAGCGGATTGATAACCAAACGGAGATACACACGCAAAAAACGGACATTCCATAACAATCCCTCCGTTTTTGTTGTTTTGGTAGATATTTGTGATTGATGTTTACAGATTGTGATTTTTTTGTTATAGACCGGTTTTATCATTAAAAAGCTGATTCAGGTAATTCAAAATAAAAAACAACAATGGAGGAGAAGACTCCTCACACAGATAACCTTGTGGAATTGCAGCGAATTGGCACAAAAATATCGAGGAGTAACAATGACTACACAAATTTCCACCAAGAAGTTTGACTTAGACAGTTGGGCCAGGTTAGCCAGAATGGGCAGCAAGACGGCTGTATCAGGTCTTTCCCAGATGTTAAACCAGGATTTTACGATAACCGCTCTCAGTATTGAGGAAGTGTCTTTCAAGAATACATACAATTTGATCGGCAAACCCAAAAATGAGGTGATTGGCATCTATCTGCGCTTTACCGGATATGCCAGCGGACAAATATTATTGACCTTCGATCCCCAGATTGCCTTCGAACTAATCGATATGGCGCTGGGCGTCCCGGTTGAATCGACCACCCAACTGGATGAGATGGAGCGCTCGGTGCTGGGAGAGATGGGTAATATCGTGGGCGCCTTCTTTTTGAATAGTGTTGCTGATTGCGTCGGCTCCCGGCTGATGCCCTCACCTCCGGTCATTGTTCAAGGATCAGCCGGAGCCATGATAGGTGCCGTGCTAGCCAAAGCCCCCCAGACTTCTGACTCAATCTTTGTGATTAAGCTGATATTCCATTCAGCCGCCAAAGAAATCCAGGGCCATTTCCTGGTATTGCCCTCATTCGAAAAACCAGAATGGCAATGTTAATACCTGAGGGAGAATTAATGTCAACTGCGAATACAAAAACGATTAATATTGGCATGGGTGAACTGGCTGTCAGCAAAGACCCGTCAAGTAATCTGGCCTGTATAGGTTTGGGTTCGTGTATCGCGTTGTGCATATGGGATCCGTTTGTCAGGCTGGGTGGAATAGCGCATATGCTTCTGCCCACTAGCTGCAGAAGTGTTGAAATGACAGGTTCACCGGCGAAATATATCAACAGCGGAGTCCCTAACTTGATCAATCGAATGATCAAAAACGGAGCATCAAGATATAATTTCATCATAAAAATCGCCGGTGGCGCCAGGATGCTGAGCATTCCAGGGGAAAATAACGTCCTGGATATCGGCCAGCGTAACATCACAGAAATAAGAGCCATCCTGAAAAGGGAAAACCTGAGGATTGTCTCCGAGGACGTTGGCGGTATTTCCGGACGCTCATTGCATTTGTCTGTTGACACCGGCAGGATCGTGGTTAGAAGTCTGACCGGGCGAGTTATAGAATTATAAACCGGTTATTGCGGTTTTGATTAGCCGCTGGCCGATCGAAGTAATCATCACCGGGAGTATTCAGTATCCGGAGATATGGTCAAAATTGCAGATCAAGGAGAAAATAACATGTCAAAAATTCTGGTAGTGGATGATGCGGCTTTTATGAGAATGCGTTGCACGAGACTACTTCAGGATAACGGTTATGATACGGTGGAAGCCGGTAATGGTGTTGAAGCTTTACAGAAATATCAGCTTCATAAGCCCGATGGAGTGTTGATGGATATCACCATGCCGGATATGGACGGCATCGAGGCTCTCAAGAAATTGATGGAGATCGATCCTGCGGCCAAAGTTTCCATGGTCACCGCCATGGGACAACAATCTCTGGTGATTGAAGCCTTGAAATCCGGCGCCAGGGACTTTGTAGTGAAACCGTTTAATGCCGATCGGGTATTGGCTGCGGTGAAAAAAATTACAGCCTGATGCCGGGCTATCAGCAACCACCCGGAATTGCAAAAATGTCAAATTGAAAGGATTAATAAATTATTCACATTTTGGTGTAATCATAAAAGAGTGGCTGGGATGGGGAGGCGCAACTTTTGCATAGCACTCCTGAATAGAGAATCCGGTCGGAGCACCTGAGCCGGACTGATTCTCCATTTTCGGGGATGCCGCAGTCAATTGCGGAATCATCATTGATTTCGGTTGTTACTCAAAGCCAATCAGCTAATGCTGTTCTTCAGATGCCTGGCTGAAATGCTCTCAACTATCCGTCTCGCAACCTCTTCCTGACCGGCGGGAACAGGAATCCGTGCTGTATAGTGACTGCGTCCGCCGCGGTTGGGTCCGGAATACTTCACCCGGATACGTGGCTGCTCCCGGTATTCGTTTTCAAAGGCAATTTCTTCCAATCTGTTGCCGATACCCTTCCAGACGTGCAGCTGGCGGTTAAGGTAAACGCCGTCCAGTGCAATTGAAACCTCACCCAGATTCCGTTTATTATTGCGGTGGTTAGTGACCGCGCTGATCCAGGCGGTAAAACCGGTAATCGCGATAATTCCCAGGCAAATCAAGAATATAATCAAGGGGTTATCCCGTATGATGATCCATAAAATAATTCCCACAATTACGGTGATAATGGCTATTAAGATAAACAAGGCCTTACGTCCGCCGGCGTCTTCTTGATGTTCTAACTCAGTATACTTTTTCCACTCCTCAGGTGAATAACGCCAGTGGGCCAGGATATTTTCTTTTTGCGTGATATGGTCCAGGGTTTTGGCCAGATTGAAAAAGATAACGGCCGCAATCAGGCCGACCATGACCACAAAACCACCCCCGAATGAGAGAGCAAAGCCTCCTTTGAACCCGTCCATACCAATGATACCCGGCAGGAATATTATGATTACACCTACTAATGCAATCCCTGTCCAGATCAGGGCGTTTCGGCGCTGCGGGTTGTTTCGACTTTTCATCAGTATTCTCTTTAATTCCAGACAGTATTTTTTATTTTGAACGGGCTACATTCGGGAGGGTTACTTCAAACTGCACTTTTCCATTCACAAAATGGAAGTTTTTAATGCTGACGCCGGGCAGAGTAAAGAGCTCATCCTGTACCCAGTTAACGATGCTTTGGCTGTTCTTCTGGATCTGGTCGGTAACATCCAGCTTGCCGATTTTAAATTTGCTGACAGATTGAGAGATTCTGCCGTTAACCACCGTACATGTCCCTGTGATATCAATAGCCGGATCACCCGGCAATAATTTGATGTAATTGGTAATTTGCCCAATATTTTCCTGTGATACTCCAACCGCTTTGGCAAAGCTTTCCACCCGGTCTTTGACCAGTACCGCGGTAAATTCAACTCTGCCATCGGGATGAATTTTCAGTTGTGAATCTTTGAGCGGATAATATTTCCAATCCCGGGTATCCAATAGCGCATTAAACTCAGATTCAGTGAAAGTAGCATTAATGACTTTTTGTCCTGAGAACTTCAGGCTGTCCTGTGGCGCGGCGTCAGACGGCAGGTCAGAAATGACAGTGCCGGTTTTTGTCCGGGCGCTTTGATAATCAGCAGCAGTGTAACTAACACCCAGATCCCTGGGTTTATTGGAACCGAAGAGATTAGACACTCCTGGCATGAATCCCAGGTAACCTAAAGCCAGAACTGCAACTAACAAGATAACGCCGATACCTATAATAATACCAATTAGGACTTTCATCTCTCTTTCCTCTGGTTAAGATCGTTAAATTAAACCGGCTTGCCGGAGTATCCTGGAAGCCATTTCATGAAAATTGTGGGGTACAGAAAAAGTATACTTTTCACTATGGCTCTCAATCTCCAATTTACCGGGCTGATAAACATCAACATTACGGGACCGGTCAATTTGACGCTTGCCTAACTCTAATTTTACTCTTCTGAGGTTTCCTCTTTCAAGACAAAAATTTTGAGGATTTTCTTTTAAGGCCAGATCCGGCGCCATGGTCAAATAGCGTTTATAGTAGGTATACCCAATAGTTGCGGCTCCGATCATACCGGACAGGAAGCCGGATTTCCCTTCTTCTTTAGCCGCCTGCTTGACCATCTCATTGGTAAAAGCGGCGCATATCAGTCTACTTCCGGTCACTATTATATGCATACCTTCCTGGCTGAACATCCCGGTTTTGTGTGAAGCCGGAATGACGCCCAAAACCGTTTCACCCGTATTGATTACCGGGGGTAACGGCTGAGGAAAGGGGGCTGGAGAACTAAACGCAGGGGTGGGAACGGGATCGGTAGGGGGAGCCGCCGGGGCTTTCAAAGGGCTTCCGCAGGAGCCGCAGAAATTATCTGCGCTTCCTACCGGTTTTCCGCAAATTGAGCAGAACCGCCTTTCTATCACCATCTTGCTCTACCTCACTATTTTATTGTTGGTACTATTATATATCCAATTATCTGATGGAAACCAGAGTGACTTTAAGCGCTTTTGGTTTTTACAGGTTTTCTCTGATACCACCAAGACCTTCTTCAATAGAGGAAAAAAACCTGTCCTGAACCAGATTCAGCTACCGGGATAACAGAGGCGGGCTGATGTCATAGAAGGCGGTTTTTTCAGAGCGAGAGGTTAAAAAGGACGGAACTGGCACGGGCGGACTCAGCTATAAAAGGTCCGTGCTTGGATGTTTTGATTTTTGGCTTTCAATAGTATAGCGATGCCGCAAGCCAGGAGCGCCGCCGCCGCTCCGATGGCAAAAGACCATTGATAATGACCGCTGAGGTCAAACACTTTTCCGGCTACCAGTGGGCCCAGGGCTCCGCCCACATTACCTAAAAAGAGGGTCAACCCGATCAATGCTGCCAATGATCTGGTTCCTCCGATAGCACTGACAAACAGGGGTATCTGGGGGACCTCACCGCCATAGGCAAAACCGAAAAAGATGGCAAAGAAATAAAAAGCCCAGAGTTCACGGGTAAAAATCAAGCAGACCAGAGAGACAAACAATAATCCGCAAACCAGAATTAAAATGTTATGCATGCCCAGTTTATCCGACCCGGCTCCCATCACCAGCCGTCCCAGAATACTGACGACGCCGATGATGCTTACCAGAGTGGCTGCCACCAGAGGATTCACCCCCAGATCAGTGGCATAGTTGACCAGATGCACTATGACCATCTGGGTGCAAAAGAAAAGGAGACAGAAAACCATGATCACCAATATCATACGCGGGTTAACGATGGCTTGTTTTAGTGACAACTGCGGTTCTGGCCCAGCCTTGATGAGCGTATTATTTATCTGGCGGGTAACACCCTGCGGATGCGGGGCCGGGGAAGCGGGAGGAGGTGATTTGAGAAAAAAAGCTCCGATGATGACAATTGATCCGGAGACCACCCCCAAAATAATAAAAGCCTGCGGCCATTCCACTGCCTGTATCAACTTTTCCGCCCCCGGCACCATCATCAGTGTGCCGATTCCTACGCCGGATGAAACCAATCCCAGAGCCAGTCCGCGGTTTTTAGTGAACCAGCGTGAGGTAACGGCAGTAGTTATGCCAAAGGTGCCGCTCAAGCCAATGGCTTCAATCAGAGAATAGGACAACAGTAACTGCCACAGGGAGTGTACCTGACTGGAAAGAATCAGGCCTAATCCGATCATCAAACCGCAAAAAACCATCAATTTTTTGGCGCCGTAACGGTCAGCCAACCATCCCGTGCCGATAGAAATCCCGCCTCGTATCACCAGTGACAACGAATATACCAGGGAGACGGTGGCTCTGTCCCAATCGAAATGCTCGGCCAGCGGTTTAAAAAAAACACTAAAGCTGTACATCAGGCCGTAGGTGACAGCCATCATCAAAGTGCAGGCAATCACTATCACCCAGGCATAGCTCCGCCGGTCAGATCCCGGAGTTTGGATGATGAAACTATTAGCGGAGGACATTAATCAGCCAGGTTCCTGATGGTTTCAGTATCAATCAAAACAGACCGCCGTACTTTTTTGAGTATTTTAATGTATCAATCTATTATAAATAAAGTGATGAGGCAGTACAATTATCGAAAAAACTGCGTCACCTCTTGTCCCAAATAATTGCCAGATATATGTTAATATGACGGGAGAGTGAATTAATAAAGGAAATCAAGAATGCCTGACTCCATGGTGGCTTTGGTAGGATGTAAGGATTACGCTGAAGACAAGGTCGATGCTGCGATCCAAAGAGGGATTGATTTACTGGGGGGAATTCGCCCTCTGGTCAAATCCGGAGAAACAATCGTATTAAAACCCAATGTTTTAATCGGTTCAGACCCATCCAGATGTGTCACCACACAT
>DAOUAU010000181.1:0-1531 GCA_034433195.1 Dehalococcoidales bacterium | reverse complement strand
GCCCTCACTTTTTAAAAATAGCGGAAGGTAGTATTATCAGTATTCAATTTGGCAATGACCGGCAGTTATGACTGGAGGACTTTAGAGAGAAAAAGTTTCGTCCTCTCCTGGGTGGGATGATCAAAAAGCTGGTCGGGATGCCCCTCTTCAACAATCTGGCCTTCATCCATAAAAATACAGCGGCTGGCGGCAGCGCGGGCAAAGCCCATTTCATGTGAGACTACCACCATGGTCATGCCTTCCTTGGCCAGACTCAACATCACATCCAGAACTTCTTTTATCATCTCCGGGTCGAGAGCGCTGGTGGGCTCATCAAAAAGCATTATTTTAGGGTTCATGGCCAGCGCCCGGGCGATAGCCACCCGCTGCTGCTGACCGCCGGACAGTTGACCGGGGTAAGCTTCCCACTTATGTGCGATGCCCACTTTTTCAAGCAAGTCCATGGCGATAGTATTAGCCTCTTGCGGGTTACGTTTGCGAACAACCCGCTGCGCCAGGGTGACATTCTCCAGAACTCTCAAATGGGGAAACAAATTGAATTGCTGAAATACCATGCCCACCTCGCGCCGCACCGCATTGATGTTTTCAGCGCTTTTCAGCACGATGTTATCCACGGTAATCTGACCGGAGTTATATACTTCCAGATGATTGATGCAGCGTAAAAGGGTGGATTTGCCGGAACCGGAGGGCCCCAGAATAACCACCACCTCACCGACATTGATATCCAGACTGACGCCCCGCAGGGCATGCACTCTGCCGAAGTGTTTATGCACATCTTGAATGTGAATAATGGGACCTTCAAACATTATTATTCAAACCTTTTTTCTTTTCCAACCAGACCAGCACACGAGTGAAAAAAAGTGTCATAATCAAATACAACAAAGCCACCATCGTCCAGGTCTCTATGGGATTGAAATTGGCGGCCATATATTCCCGGCCGCGGCGAGTTAAATCCGCCATGGCTACAGCGCTAACCAGAGAGGTGTCCTTGATCAGCATGATAAATTCATTCCCGACCGGTGGCAAGACCACCTTGAAGGCCTGCGGCAGCACCACGTAACGCATGGCCTGGAAATAGGTCATACCCTGGCTGCGCGCGGCTTCAATCTGACCTTTAGCGATACTCTGTATGCCAGCTCTGAAGATTTCACTCATGTAGGCGCCGTAACAAATCACCAGACCGACAACGGCCAGCACAAAAGCGTTAGAGCGGTAATCAGCCATCGGCGCGAAATTAATCCATTCTCCAAACGCACGGATGGCCACCGGAGCCGCAAAATACCACCAGATGAGCTGGACCAAAAGTGGAATACCACGCACTACTTCAACATAGATAGTGGCAACAAAGCGGATAAACGGATTTTTTGTGATTCTGCCCAGACCGCCGATGATCCCGACCAAAATGATAAACACAAATGAGATGATGGTCAGCAGCAGCGTCATGGCCAGGCCATCACGCACAAATTTCAGGATATTCCAATAGGGGTCCGGCTGTAAGGTAATTAACAGAACAATAATCAGGATTACAGCG
>DAOUAU010000180.1:0-3277 GCA_034433195.1 Dehalococcoidales bacterium | reverse complement strand
GGTTGCCCCTATTCGCCAACCCCCGTAACGCCGCCGCCGGTTCGGTCAGGCAACTTGACCCCCGCATCACTGCCCGGCGGCCGCTGGATATGTTTATTTACCATTTGGGCTGGATGGATGCAGTGCCGCTCAAAGCCACCCACTGGGATACCCTGCACTTCCTAAAATCACTGGGATTCCGCACCAATCCCCAGAACCGCCTTGCGGAGAATCTGGATGAGGTAAAAACTTTTTACCGGCAGTGGGTTGCCAGGCGGGACGATCTGGAATATGAAGCGGACGGCATCGTCATCAAACTCAATCAACACCGGCTGCAAAATGAATTGGGCAGCATCGGCAGAGAACCGCGCTGGGCGCTGGCCTACAAATTCCCTCCCGTTGAAGGCGCCACCATATTGAAAGAAATCCAGCTCAATGTAGGGCGTACCGGCACATTGAACCCTGTGGCCATTTTGGACCCGCCGCTGGCTATTGGAGGTGTAACCGTCAGCCGGGCTTCTTTGCATAATCAAGACGATATACACCGCAAGGACATCCGTGAAGGAGATACAGTGATTGTCCGCCGTGCCGGGGACGTCATTCCGGATGTAGTCAGACCTGTTCTAAGCAAACGCCCTCCTGACTCCCGGGAATTCAGTATTTTGGAAAAAATCTTTGACCGGGAGAAAGGGCGTCCGGCTTGCCCATCTTGTGGCGCTGCTGTGTTTCATGAAGAGGGAGAGGTGATGTATTACTGCACCAATGCCGCTTGTCCGGCCCAGCTTCAAGACCATCTTCAGCACTTCGCCGGACGCACCGCTATGGATATCCGCGGCATCGGTGAGCAAATGAGCCTGGTCCTGCTCAATTCCGGCCTGGTCAAAGATACATCTGATATTTTTTATTTGAAACAGGAACAGCTTGAATCCCTGGAACGAATGGGAGCAAAAAGCGCCTCCAGACTTCTTGACCAGATCCAAAAAAGCAAGATTCGCCCTCTCTCCCGGGTATTGTTCGCATTGGGCATCCGGCACATCGGGGAAGAGATGGCTGATAGGTTGGCTGCCCGTTTCTCCAGTATTGATGAGTTAGCCGCGGCCAGTTATGCAGAACTGATAACAGTGCCAACTATCGGTCCCAAAATCGCCGCCAGTATACTGGAGTTTTTCTCCGTAGAACGTAACCGTGTCATTATCCAAAAACTGAAGGAGGCCGGGGTCAACCTTAAGGAAGACCGCCTTGCCGTGAGTGAAAGTTGGCCGTTATCCGGTCAGGAGTTCGTGATTACCGGCACCTTGCAGTCATTCAGCCGGGTTGAGGCTGAGGAGAAGATCAAAGCCCTGGGCGGAACAGCCAAGGGCGATGTTACAAAAAAAACCAACTATCTGGTGGTGGGCGCGGATCCGGGGTCCAAAGTGGCCCGGGCTCAAGCTTTGGGTATTCCACAACTGTCTGAAGATGAATTGTTACAAAAACTGGGAATGAAAATACTTGAATGATTTTCTGTCCAGGGTGACACCCTGTATGGAAGCAAAGGATACTAAGAATTTCATGATATTAATTGTCGGCCTGGGCAATCCCGGTCAGGAATATTCCACCAACCGCCACAACATCGGCTTCCTGTGTATCAATCATATCGCCAAAACCCACCGCATCCTGCTGGATAAAAAACAGGGTAAAGCCCGAATTGGCGCCGGACAGATCGCTGAAAATCAGGTTGTGCTGGCCAAGCCCCAGACCTATATGAACCTTAGCGGCGAATCAGTCATTTCCTTAATGCAAAGATACCTGGTCAAAAAGGAAGACTTGATCGTTATCCATGACGACCTTGACCTGCCCCTGGGTAAAATCCGCATCCGTCCGGACAGCAGTGCCGGAGGTCATAACGGCATCAAATCCATTATCAACTCCCTGGGTACTCAAAATTTCATTCGCATCCGGGTGGGCATCAGCCGCCCGCAGAATGACAGCGACGCCAAATTGGAGAGCATTCGTGATTACGTTCTGGGTGATTTCACCGATGCCGATAAACCGGTCATTGAAGCCACCATCAATCGAGTAGGAGAAGCCGTAGTCACACTGATTACCGCCGGTTTGCACCCGGCCATGAACAGATTCAATACCGAACCCAAACCTCCAAAAGAGAAAAAAGCTAAACCTGAGGTTAAGTCTATCGAGCCTGGTGCAGGTCACACCAGCTAACTGATAACAGTTCCCTTGCCGGGTGACACCCTGGATGGAAGCCAATGGAAAACCAAAGGTCTCACCTTTGAATAACCGCTAAATACTGCCTGATACCCTGGATCAGAAAAGATATGCTTCTGATCTATACCCCGGTTATAAATATGATAATAACCCTCTTCGATGCAATACCTTGTTCGAATCCCGGCCGGCATCAACCCCTTTTACCACATGGCTTGCCTGTCATTTCCGATTAGTATACTATGAAACCAACTGATCAAAATCAAAAATCCTGAATTTGTAGTCCGTGAACTATTCAAATTATTCATTTCAAATGACGAAATTCTTTCAAAATGGTAGTTTTAGTGATAATTCAGGGGTTTTCTAATTAATTTGAAAGGCGGACATAATGAAAGCTGAGGGCTGCTTTTTTGGAGGTAAAAATGAAAATCATCGAAACGATCGCAGAAATGAAACAATACCGCCGCAGTCTGACTGGCACACTCGGGTTCGTGCCTACCATGGGCTATCTGCATGCAGGGCATCTCAGCCATATTCACCGCTCAAAAAAAGAGAACTTTTGCAGCGGCGCCAGCATCTTTGTTAATCCTGCCCAATTCGGGCCCAATGAGGACTTTGACCGCTATCCGCGAGACTACCCGCGTGATTTCTCGATGCTGGAAAAAGCCGGTACAGACTTTGTTTTTCTGCCTTCTCCCCAGGAAATGTATCCCCCGGGTTACAACACCTGGGTCGAAGTACAGGGTGTAACCGGGGTGTTGGAAGGGGCTATTCGTCCCGGTCATTTCAAAGGCGTGGCAACGGTAGTAACCAAGTTATTCAATATTGTTGAACCAACCCGGGCATATTTCGGCCAAAAGGACGCTCAACAGTGCGTGGTAATCAAGAAGATGGCGCAGGACCTCAACATGAATCTGGAAGTAATTATCGGCCCCACTCTAAGAGAAGCGGACGGACTGGCGATGAGTAGCCGCAATGTCTATCTCTCCCCGGAAGAGCGCGCCCAGGCTCCAGTGCTTAACCAGGCGCTGATTCTGGCCCGGAATCTCTTGAATGATGGAATCAGGGATGCCCAGTCAATTCGCCAGGCCATGGA
>DAOUAU010000179.1:0-7118 GCA_034433195.1 Dehalococcoidales bacterium | reverse complement strand
GATATTATGAAGATATTACGCGCATTTGGTTATCTGATTATTATTATCAGCTTGCCAGTATTGTTGCTTTCAGGAAGTCTGGCCTGGGGGTTTAACAGTCACTGGCTGTACACATACGGATTCGAGAAATATGAGGTAAGTCTGGCAACCGGGTTGCCGGAATCTGAGTTGAGCAAAACCGCCGGCGCATTGATAGATTATTTTAATTCCAGCGAGGAATATATCGATGTCAATGTCACCGCGGACGGAAAAACATTTGAACTATTCACACCAGAAGAGAAAATACACTTCAAAGATGTTAAACAACTGGTCAGACTGGATTATAAGGTATTCTACATCAGCCTGGTTATTTTGATTGCAATGGCTTTTTTGATGGTGGTAGGGGATTTCCGTAAGAACTGGATTGGACTGATGAAAGCTTTTATCTGGGGCTGTATGGTTTCCATCTTATTCATCATCGCAATTGCAGTGGCTTCTTTCTTTAATTTTGAGAATTTATTTTTACAATTCCATTATCTGGCGTTTACCAATGAGCATTGGTACGCTGAAGGTTACATGCTGAGTCTTTTCCCCGGAGATTTCTGGTACAATGCGGCCTTTATTTGCATTGCTTTTATGGCCGGATTATCACTGATATGGGGAGGTCTGTCTTTCCTGTTTTTAAAATGGGACGATAAACGGCAGTTAAAAACGCATTAGATGCGTGGAAAAATCACTATTGGACTTTCAGAAAATTATAAAATAAATGATTTGACATTAACAGGGTAAGTGCCTATTATGTAGGAACGAAATCAGGAAATATATATTGAGGCCTTTTAATGACAGATATTGAAAATATCAAGGATCGCTTCCAAAATCTTCCACCAACGTCACCATCCTCAAAAGGCGCGCTGACAGATCTTTTTCAAAAGCACTGGTTTTGCGTTGGATTGTATCCTTCTGGCAAGACTTTTAAACAAGATGCTGAGTCACCTATACCGTTCCTGGAAATAATGAACCGTTCGGTTGTAGCCTGGGTGGACTATATTACTGATGATCCACTTAAAGATATTCCCGTAGTGTCGGCCCAAATGGGTTTCTCTGAGGCTTTTACAGCTTCTCTCACAGGAGATACGCATTTATATTATCAGGACTTTGACAACGAGATGTGGATGAGATTTCCTTCGATTCAGATCCGCGGTACAGACGTAACGTCATATCCTCTGGTGGTTTTAATCCGCAAGAATTTTGTTTTTACCATCCATGCCAGCAATGTCGATAAGAGGTTTATTCGCCTGCGGCGTTATTCGGACACCATATTGAAGAGGATTCCGGTAGAAGGCTTGCCGGAAGATAAACTGACTATTTTGGTGACTCGTATTATTGATGCCAATAATGATAGCAATGTGCGTCATCTGCGAGCCATTGAAGAACAGGGTGATGACCTGAACAGCATTATGATGGACCCGAAAACTGATCGCATGGCTATCGGCCCCAAGATATATGATTTGAAACATGCTCTGATTGTATACATGAATGCTTTATGGGAGAGCATAGACGTCCTGCATGCCATGCGTTATGGTGATGCGGAATTGATTTCCAATGAAGAAAAAAGCCTTGAGAAAATCAGTATTATGATAGATGAGATGAAAAGCCAGATTGGGCTGGCGGAACATATGTCAGATGTTTTAGCTTCCGGATTGGAAGTCATGCAAAGCATCTATAATAATCAACTTCAAATTGCCAATAACAAGTTGGCCATGGTGGTGGCTTACCTGACCATCATTGGTACAGCTATCCTGGTACCCAATACTCTCGCCACCATGCTGGGTAACGCGGTTTTTGACCTTGATTCCAGGGATATGATATGGTATGTTCCGGTAATGGTGTTTGGCACCTTCGCCGGGGGTGGTTTGGCATGGTTGTGGGTCAAGAGGATGGGCTTTTTACCCAAACGTCCGGATTAGGCCCAGGATATTTGGACATCAAAAAGGCTTGAACACAGTTCGGTCTGTTTGAAGATCTTTACATACGATTGGTTGCTGATAAGGTTAATCAGGCCTGCCAAACTGACAGATGCAATCCGGATACCGTTAGTTATTGCAACTGCTGCAACTGCCTCCACTGCAGGATGAACAAGAACTTCCTCCGATCTGTTGGGTAACTCCCTCAGAATTGGTAGTTTTCGAATAACAGGCTGATAGTATTCTTCCAGCGTGCCCGCTGCAAAGCGGACAATCAGCGCCTTCATGAGAGCGGGAGAACGGGCGCATTTTCTCAAATTTGTTCTGGCAATTCTGACAAAAGAATTCGTAGATGGGCATTGATCCCTACCTTATGGGTGACTAAACCAGCGTTTAATCCTTAAAAACTTCCCAGAGTAATAACAGGCTTGCGGGAATAAAGATCTTCTTTATCCAGTGAATGAACCTGTGCGGCGTGTTTTTCAATTACGTGGTCATTCATCTTGATCAATCCGAAGTGCCAGTCGTACTCGGTTATTTCAAATTTACATAACGAACACTGAAAATGAAAAGTGGTTGGAATGGTTTTTAATTTAATAACGTCCTTGAAGTCTTTCATTTCTTGGCCTCCTAACCTAATTATACCTTGTTTTCAATTTAGTTTGTACTGTTTTTTCACCAAAATTTCAGATATTCATTGAAGGTTTTCAAAAGTGTTGTAGATTGTCTTGATAAATGGTTAGAATAATGAGTGAATTTCTATTTCGAGGTTGGTTAAAAATGGCAAAAATCGTACTGGATTTGCATGAAATCTTCAATAAAGGTCAGGCCATTGAGTCAGAACTGCACCGGGTGATAGACGAAGCGGTAGATAAGAAGATTGCCATGGTTGAGATAATTCCGGGAAAGGGTTCCGGCCAACTTAAAAAGAAGGTTTTGCGTTTTCTGAATGAGCCGGACATCAAAAAGGTCTACCACCGTATAGAAAAAGATGATAAAAATTTTGGCCGTGTATTTGTACACTTTAAGCACTGAGGAGTCCAGGAGTAGTTGAAGTTGTTCTGAAACAAGAATACGAGGAGCATGTGTCAAAACGTATCCTCTGCTTGATCTCCAAATGATGTGGGCTGGCGAAATAGGGAGTGATAAACAGGCTTGTACTGTCCAAAATCTTGAACGATCAAAATCATACTCAGGAGTTATTGGGAGTCAACCAAATGCATACAAATTTTTGCAGTATGCTCCAGTCCCTGATCGATGGTGATCAAAAGTTGTTTTCAGAGAATTGAATTAGATATAACCATTTGCTGCATATTGTGCCAGGGAGGAACAATGAATAGAGAATTAGAGGAGAAAGTGGCATTGATAACCGGAGCCGGGAGAGGTATAGGCAGAGCCATTGCTCTCAAACTGGCGGAGATGGGCTGCCGGGTTGCGGTGAATGATTTACCTGAAAGCCGCGAAGCGATGGAGACGGTGAATCAGATCCAGGCTGGCGGACAACAGGCTGTTTTACAATTATTTGATGTATCCGATTCGGCAGCGGTAAAATGCGGAGTTCAGGCTGTAAAAGAAAAATGGGGACGGATTGATATTCTGGTCAATAATGCCGGAATTTTTCGCGATGCTATGATAATGCGGATGGCTGAAGCTGATTGGGACGCCGTGATGGATATTAATCTGAAAGGGGCATTTTTTTGCAGCAAACTAACGTTGAATGGAATGGTTGGCCAAAAATGGGGGCGTATTATCAATATCTCTTCAGTAGCCGGGGTGATGGGCAATATGGGACGAGTCAACTATTCCTCTTCTAAAGGCGGGTTAGTGGCTTTTACACGCAGCCTGGCAGCCGAAGTGGGTTCACGCAATATCACCGTAAATGCCATTGCTCCGGGGTTTATTCAAACTCATATGACCGAAGATCTGCCTGCTGAATACAGGGACGCGGTTTTAAATCGGACTATTTTAAAACGCATGGGGAGCGCACAGGAAGTGGCGGAATTGGCCGGTTTCCTGGCTTCTGACCGGGCGTCATATATTACCGGGCAGGTGATCTGCATTGACGGGGGTCTTTGACGGGCTTCGGCTGTGGCATCGATCTGAACTTGAACAATCTGATTGTCAATAGTTTCAGCATACCTGAATCCAGCTAACGCAGGTAAATTACTTCGGTTAAAGCTACTTCTCTGATGGCATACATTAATTTTTCTCAGTGTGAATCTTCCATAATCAGCCCAGGGTTGCAGGTATTTGGTTTTGGCTTCCCTGGCTTCACCCGGTCTGGTAAAAAAGTGCCTGGCCCAACCTGGTATGATGCGCAAAGGTGACGCCCATACCTGAGGTTCACATCGGGGTGAGATCCTGTAAAGACCGGATTTTTGAGGTCTGCCATTCTGATTGGCTGTCGTTCTGCAATCGATCATTTGCCGCCTGGTTTGCATCTATGATGGACACCGGAAGAGAGAGACGCCTGTGTTTGCCTTGTAGCCATGGACGCCGATATGATAAAATTTTTATTATAGTGTGGACAGAGAGAACCGGGAAACTCAAACCCAGGTACGTAATGTAACCCGAATAAGATGGTCTTTACCCCAATTCAGGAATACCAATAGGCACGACCGTTAAAGAAAAACGCCAATCATGGGAAAAATTACCCCATAACTTTACGAGAATTTCCCGGGAACAGGTGTTCAAATTTTTTAAAACTGAAAGAAACGTACGCCAATTCGTAGCTAAAATATTAACCATCACGAGTAAGTTAGTTGACAATAATGCGTCAATGGCGTTTCGCGGGAAGTTCGCACACAGTTATTGAAATGAATGTATATATTGTGATAATCTGAGTATAGATATTGATTAACAAATAGCAGGTTATAAAGTAAATATGACGAAGTTATGGCGCAAACCTTTTGATGCTGAAGTAAAAACTCCTAAACCTGGCAAAATCACCATTGATAAAGAAAGCTGTAAAGGTTGTGGTTTCTGCACTGAATTCTGTCCCCGCGATGCCCTGGTGATGACTCAGGAGATCAACTCCAAAGGGTACCTGTTAGCCGCGGTCTCAGATGAATCAAAGTGCCTTTCCTGCGGTTATTGTGAAATCATTTGCCCCGAATTTGGAATTAAGGTCAATACACCCGGGGAGATGAAGGCATAAGCCAGCGGTTTGATTGATTGGCCGGGTCATGCAGGTTTTTTCCTCAATATGAAAAAATAGAAGAGGTTTGATATTGACTGACAACGGAATATTAAAGGGCGAAATATTTGTGAATGGCGATACAGCTTGCGCAGAGGGGGCTATTAGCGCCGGGTGCCGTTTTTTTGCCGGATATCCCATTACCCCGGCCACTGAAGTGGCTGAGCGAATGGCTGAACGGCTGCCCAAAGTAGGCGGAACTTATATCCAGATGGAAGATGAAATAGCCTCGATGAGTGCCGTTTTAGGCGGTTCCTGGGCGGGTGTTAAATCCATGACGGCCACATCCGGTCCGGGTTTTAGCCTGACAATGGAAAATCTGGGTTTGGGAATAATGCTTGAGACGCCCTGTGTGGTGGTGAATATTCAAAGAGCCGGCCCATCCACCGGTTTGCCTACCATGGTGGGGCAGGGCGATATGATGCAAGCCCGCTGGGGTTCCCATGGAAGCTATGAAATTATTGCCATTGCCCCTTCGTCTGTCCAGGAAATATATGATTTTACCATCCTGGCTTTTAATTTGTCTGAGAAATACCGCATTCCCGTCCTGGTGATGGCGGATGAAGCCATCGGCCATATGAGCGAAAAACTGGTGATTTCCGAAATTAACCCGGAAGACCTGGTTTACCGGAAAAAACCGCTGGTGGGTCCTGACCAGTACCTGCCGTATCGAGCTGATCAGGATTTGGTACCACCTATGGCCAATGCCGGTGACGGCTACCGCTTCCATACTACCGGTTTGACCCACGATGAGCGCGGTTATCCGGCTCCGACCCTGGCAGCTCATGATGCTCTGGTGCGCCGGCTGGTTAATAAAATCCGCCAACACCGGCAGGACATCATTCGTTTGCAGGAATTCCAGGTGGATGATGCGGACATTATTTTAATATCCTATGGTATTTCTGCCCGCATTTCGCGTTTGGCCGTTGATCAAGCCCGGGCTCAGGGCATAAAAGCCGGATTAGTACAATTGGTGACAGTTTGGCCGTTCGCTGAAGAAAGAATCCGCCAGTTGGCGAAACAAGCCAGAGCTTTTATTGTGCCTGAGATTAATATGGGACAGATGGTTCTGGAAGTGGAACGCTGCGCAGGGGGTGTAAAGACCGTTTCAGTGCCGCATCCGGGTGGTACGGTCCATCAACCGCAAGTTATTCTGAATGCTGTAATGGAGGCGGCCAAATGACAACCTCTTCAAGCAGGATTGAGAACATCAACATTGAACAACATCTGCGTATGGACCGGATGCCGCATATTTTCTGCTCCGGTTGCGGCATCGGTCCGGTCATTGGAGCTTATGTGCGGGCAATTATCAGAGCGAAAATTGACCCGGATACCATCGCCTTTGTTTCCGGCATCGGCTGCAGCGGCCGGGCAGCCGGCTATGTTAAAGTGGATTCCTTCCATACAACCCACGGGCGGCCAATACCATTTGCTACCGGGTTGAAAATAGCGAATCCAAAATTGAATGTTACAGTGTTTTCGGGTGATGGTGATCTGGCGACCATCGGAGGCAACCACCTGATTCATGCCGCCCGTCGGAACATTGATTTGTTGTGTATTTGTATCAATAATTTCAACTACGGCATGACCGGCGGCCAAATGGGATGTACCACTCCGCAAAGCGCTTTTACCACTACCACGCCATACGGCAACTTTGAACAACCGGCTAATTTGCCTTATCTGATGGCGGCCTGTGGTGCCAGTTATATAGCCCGCTGGACGGTCTTGCAGTTGCGAGACCTGGAAGATTCGATAACCGAGGCTATGGGCCGGCACGGATTCAGATTCATTGAAGCCATTACTCCCTGTCCGACGGTTTACGGACGGATGAACAAACGGCCGGTCGGTCTGGATGATATGCTGTATTATCAGAACAAATCCATCGTGCGCAATGGCGCTGACCCCAAAGATGCCGGCATTACGATCGACAGCCCGATCCTGGTGGGCAAATTTGTGGATATACAGTATCCCACTTATCA
>DAOUAU010000178.1:0-3362 GCA_034433195.1 Dehalococcoidales bacterium | reverse complement strand
CATTTGGACTGGCACAGGAATTGGCAGTTTCAGTTCGTAGGAGTTGAAAAAGTATTGTATGCACCAATAACTACCGAAAAACCAAAGAAAAGGAGGACTATAAATCCTCCTTTTCTTTACTCCCCACCACTTCCACCCTCAACCACCCTTTCCTAATATAAATAATCTTTTAGTTTGACTTTGTTCTCAGGAAACCTCAGTGTTTTCAAGGCTTTCATTTCAATCTGCCGCACTCTTTCCCGTGTGATACCCAGTTCTGAGCTAACCTCTTCCAGAGTCCGTCCCGAACCATCATCCAACCCGAATCTCAGCTCTATCACTTTTCTCTCACGGTCCGGTAAAGAACCAATTATTTGCCTGATCTGCTGGCCAAGCATACTGACAGCCGCTTCATCTTCCGGTCTGGCAATTGATTGATCCTCAATACAATCGCTCAGCTGGTCATCATCCTCACCAATGGGCATCTCCAAAGAAACCGGTTCCAAAGAGATAGCATCCATGAGTTGTTTGACATCTTCAGTAGTAATATCCATGGCTTCGGCAAGTTCCCCAATGGTTGGTTTCCTCCCTCTTTCCTGAAATAGTCTCTGACGAGTGGCTGAAAGACGCTTGCTGGTGTTAACCATATGAACCGGCAAACGGATTGTGCGGGAACCATCTGCGATAGCCCGGCTGATGGACTGCTTGATCCACCATGTGGCATAGGTGCTGAACTTAAAATTCTTGCGGTGATCAAATTTGTGCACCGTTCTGATCAAACCGATATTGCCCTCCTGAATCAGATCGGAAAGGGCCAGCCCCCGGCCAACATATTTCTTGGCGATGCTGACTACCAGACGCAGATTGGCGACCACTAGACTATCAATTGATTCTTTGGCACTGAGTCTAACCGCCCGAAAATGCGCATCCAATTCCTTGTTAGCCCTGCGCAATTGAATACGGAATTCGGGTGAATTGACAATGCCTTCCAAATCATTTTTATGTGTTCGGTAAATTAAGCTTTCCACCAGCGGCCAATTGATCAGAAGATTAACCAGAGACAATTGAGTTAAGGCTGCCTCAGACTGCACCATATCCAGGTCGGCTGCAGCAGCCAGATTGCCCACCATGATAGGATCCAAAAAATTATCTGCCTTCTGATGAAATAATGGGCTGGTCAGGCGGCGTATCAAATCATCTTTTTCAGTCAATCCAGCTTCCTGAGATATCACATCAACTACCACACGGGCTTTCAGGCAACGTTCCAGCAAATCCAACATGATATCGGAAGACAGCGGAATACTGCCCGATTTTATCCTCAATTCTGCTTCCACCTGTGCGAGGAACCGTCCCTGCTCAATACGGCTGCCCAATTCTTTTTCTTTGGCAGCATTGATTTTAGGGGTTTGTCCCATTTCAGAAAGATACAGATAAACCAGGTTATCCATGTCCCCCACGCTGGTAGGGCCATTTTTGTTATCGTGCTCATGCCATTGTTCATCCAAATCAGCAACAGCGGCAAAAGGGGGAATGGTCAGAACATCATGGGTGACAGTCTTTTGGGTTTTCTCGTCGATGGGTTTGACCGCTCTCGTCTTCGTAACCATACCGCCCTCCTGAAATACATCAGTTTTAACTGAATAATCCAATGTTACATTTGCAGGAGGCGGATAGATATCCGTAGATATACGCAGTTGAAAACTAAAATTAGCGTAATTCAAGTGAGCAATATCGGAAATCTGATCCAGGGAGCAGGTAAATATTCAATAGAGGCTGATGTTTAACGAGTTGGATTCAATGGAGAAACCAGGCCATTCTGAATCACAAGCCAATCATCTCAATCTCACCCAACGATTTCGCCTTGATTAAGGTCGCGTGAAACCAGGTGTAAAAACTTCTATTCCCGGTCAGTCAGGCTTCCGGGCATACCGGAGGCCGATATTTTAGTCAATAAAACATACTCTTCAACAGATTTACATTTGAGAGACGCATCCAAATACCTTCTACCGGCCGCTACCTCACGAATTCCCTTGATCAATTCTTCAGGCGGTGCTTCTTTAAGAATATATGCCTGAGCTCCCAAACGCAGCGCCTCAAAGATATAACTTTCATCACTGTGCATGGACAGAATAACAATACCGGTCCGGCAAGACCGCTGGAGAAGTGAACGCGTTACCTCCAAACCGCTCATCACCGGCATCATCAGATCAAGCACCAAAATGTCCGGTTGGAGCCTCTCCACCAGTTGTAAAGCTTGTAGTCCGTTCTCCGCCTCACCCACCATCATAAAATCAGGTTCAGTTCCAAGAAGTGCAGCGAGACCTTTCCTGACCAATCTGTGATCATCCGCCAGGACTATTTTTAACATCATCCCCACCAGCCTGAAAAATATAGTCCCTAACTCATTATTAGTTGAATTCCGAACAAATTGTTATACGTAGTTTTACGTAGATTGGATCAAGCCAAACGACGCTCAGACACGGTTCTCGGAGAGCTAGTAATCCATGTTCACGCGTCATGTACTAATTTCTACAGGAGAAAAACAGAAAGCCGGTTGGTGCAGCAACGCAAAACGCAAAAAGAAGGAAGCCACAGGCAACTGGTAAATACCAGAGCAAAACTGATGGATTTCTAGATTTTGCCGGGAATAATATCATGCTGGATAGCAAATTGGATCAATTGACCATGATTATGCAGGTTCAATTTGCGCATCAAATTAGTACGGTGAGTTTCAACCGTGCGGGGGCTGATGTACAGGCGGGCGGCAATTGCGACGGTAGTATCTCCCTGTGCGGTCAATTGCAGTATTTCCCGTTCACGGGTCGTCAACTGGTCGTAAGGGTTGATAGGTTTGGTATCAATCTTGCTGGTATATACCTCGATTGCCCGCTGATTCAAAGGGGCGCTTAAAAACTGTTTACCGGCGTATACCTCTCTGACCGCCTGAATCAAGTCTTCCGGAGGAGATTCCTTCAATATATAGGCTCTGGCTCCTGAACGCAGGGCTTCCAGCACATATGCCTCATTACTGTGCATGGAAAGGATTACAATTCCAATTTTAGGATTTTTTTTGCTGAGCTGACGCGTGACCTCCAAACCATTCAAACCGGCCATCATCAAATCCAGCACCAAAATATCCGGTTGAAGTTTCTCAACCATCTGAATGGTCTCAAGCCCATCACTGGCTTCCCCCACTACGACCAAATCCGCCTCTGAGGCCAGCAATGCCTTGAATCCCTTACGGACAACCTGATGATCATCAGCTAAAACAATCTTTATCATAATTTTTGGCGTGTAATTTATAGATATTTTCGTCTAAAACTGATTTCATGTCAACTGGAAATTTTTTGTGAAGGCAAAATAAGAAACTCATACCATGTCAT
>DAOUAU010000177.1:0-4467 GCA_034433195.1 Dehalococcoidales bacterium | reverse complement strand
CTGCGAACCAGCAATGTCATTGAGAGGTTGAATAAGGAATTTCGGCGGCGGACTCGGCCAATGGAGATCGTAGCCGGGGAGCATGCCTGTTATACTTTATTGGCTTTTATCAGTATCCGAATGGAACTTTACTGGAAGTCGAACCCTGTAGGGAAAGTGCGCTACAATCTTCCCGCGCTTCGTAAATTAATCGAGGGCAATTTCACACAAAACTCTTGACAAGACCTAGAGTCGCCATTAGAATAGTTTAGCTTGTTTACCAGATCATCCACCATGGACGCAAAGGCTTTAAATGGTGCCCCAGAAAGTTTTCCAGACTGGCCCGGTAGAGCACTGTCCTGTTTCCGCCGCTGGCTTCTTCATCAATCAAAGTAGATGGTACATCGTCCCAATCAAAACCGCGCCGGCCGAAGGCATCTCTTTGTTCCCAGACAATGACTTTGTTGTTCTCTACTTTCCAGCCGTTGAGCCCTTCACCCTCAAATCTGCCTTGAGAAGAAGGCCTCAACAGTGCATCCAGCCGGCCTTTCACGCGGTCATATCGCTTTTCAGCATAGTCGAGCCATGTTACTGTATTACACCATTTGGGAAGCGTTTCATTCGTAAGTTCCGAAATATTTTTCGCAATGGTGCTTGATGATAATGCCAGCCAGTCCTCCGGCAGCCGGGTCTCATCCAGGCTGTCCATGATATCTGCCAGGTAACGGCGATAGAACTGGCCCGTTAACCCGTGCCGCAATTCCTGGATCTTGCTTTGCAATCGCTGCCGCAACTCTTCATTATGCGGTGGCAAAGCTGTTGTGGTATATATCATCATACATCGCTTTACAATCTCATCAGGAAAAGACTGAGGCTCGGCGTTCATTGAGACAATAAAGCCGGGGTGTTCTACTACCGGGGCCTGCATCTCGTTTTTGATCATTTCTCTTCCATGGCGGATAAAGGCGGCACGCCCAATATCATCGAACACTACCGGAAACCTTTTATAAGCTTGCTGTAGCGCCCTCAGATTGGAAGATGTAAAAGCATCCTTGGGTATTGTCCTGGTATAACCGAACATTGAAGTCATTAGAGTATCTACCAGACTTGTTTTACCACAGTTAGATTTGCCGAATATAATGGCAAATGAAGGGAAACGAATGACATCACTGTCTTGCAGTAAAGCCAGGGACCGCATGTCACACATAAACGGAGAAAAATATAGCCATGCCATTAGAGTGAAGTAATCTCTCTGAAGCCGCTGCACATTGCCTTCAAATGCCACCTCATAGTTTTTAAAGTAATTTAAAAGTAGCCTGGCATCCGTCCTGGCATCTGCGGCATCATGATTCAGAGGGAATTGCTGCCCTGAAAGCAGTGCCATGCGGTTCACTCTATCCAGAGAAAAATAGCGGCTGTCTGCTTCTTCAGCAGATTTTACCAGCTTTATACGGCTGATATCTCTCTTTACTTCCGGCGTGATTTTTTGCTTTCCGGATCGTATCGGAGGAATCGCAGCTGAAATATTCGGAGCTATGGCTGCCGCCACCTTTTCTATCCGCGCAATTTGGATGGGTGCGGTCAACTCAATTTCTTCAGCCGGAGGGGTATCAATAATTAGAGTCGCTTTGGTATCTGTCATGACCGGCGTCTCGGAAATCTCAATATCAGCTTTAATAATTCTGTCCTCAGACAGCTTGATTTCATCAGATGCCGCGTCTCTCAATTTATCAAACATGCGGTTGTAGTGGAGCCACGCTTTTTCATCATCGTCGAATTTTACCAGAGTCTCCGGTTGATTACCTGAGAAAGCCCGCTCGGAAAGATTCGCTGAACCGATGATGACTCTAGTGTGCCCCATGGAATTGTTAAGTAAATATAGCTTGGCATGCGCGATATATTTTTTCATGACATAGAAGCGCGCCCGGCCTGAGTGTACGTTTTCCAGAATATGGGCATGCCTGTTGTCCTTAAGCCCGACAATGGCAGTACGCATATCACTGACAACGACCTTTTGGAATGCCAGGATGTCTTTGATGTCTCTCAAGACGCCTTGATATCCGAATATGCATTCAAATTTATTGAACGCGTACTTATCCAGCATCCTGACTATGGCATTGACGCTGGCTGAATAGGTCAATACACGCAGACTATCAAAGCCATCAAAAATGTCCCAGTTGAATTTCAGCTCTTCCAGAAACTGCGCTTTGACCACTCGCAGACCACCGCCGTCATCCAAACTGAAACCAGTCTGCACCTGGGCTGTGTTTTCGTTTTCGTCAAAGAGACCATTATGCGGCGTCAAAATTCGTACTTCCAGACTCATAATAAACTAATCGTAAAATTTCAAGAATTAACTGTCAAGAGCCTTGGCACTGATTTGAAATCAAGAACCCATAAATATCATAATAGTAGTATATATGGGATTCATGGGAGGAATGATGTTATGCCTGAAACAGGAAAAAAGACCAAGTATTATCTGGACATTGATCCAGAATTGCGTAACCGGGTAAAAGCCTTTGCTGCCTTGAAGGGAAAAACCATGAAGGATTGGCTGACTGAAGCCATCATCGCCAAGTTAGAAGACGAAATTGATGCCTCTGAGAGACTGGCATCACTGGCGGATGCTGAAGAAACGGTATCCTTAGAAAACTATATTGAATCACTCCAAGGTGTATGTAAGAAGTCTGAGTAATGCATAAAATCTAATTAAGACGTCAGTCGCAGCGTGCGCTGGACAAACTCCCAAAGTCCGACTTTCAGGCAGTTATTGAAGCCATTAAGGGCTTGACGTAAACCCTGAGACCGAGAGGAATTGAAAAAGTTAAAAGCACCGGTCTGTGGCGAATATGGCAAGGTGATTACCGGATAGTTTATGCCATCGACGATAATGAAATTGGTTACGGTAGTGCGAGTAGGACACAGGCGTGAGATATATAAAGCGCTTTAGTGAAGTAAAATGTAGAAGCCAAATTTCACGATTGCTGTCGCCTTTTGTTGAAAGACCTGGATAACGCCTCATACGAGGAAAAAATTGAATTGCTGGATATGCTGGCAATAAATGCCGTTGCTACTGAGAAAGACTCAAAAGTAAAGGGTGTTATCCCGATTCAGATAACACCCTCTGACGTTGAATCAGCTTCAGTTGAACTCACTCACCATTGGACGAACATGGGCATCACTACATGGGTGTAGTTGTCAGTACCTACGGGTTTTATGACGCCGGGACTGCTGGGGCTGGTGGCTTCGAGGCAGACCTGCGCTTCTTTGATGACATTCAGGACATCGGTCAGATATTTGCCGTTGAAGGCAATCTTGGCCTCATTGCCCTGCACTATGGCATCAATGTCACCCACATCTTCACCTATTTCTTCGGAGCGGGCGGACACGGTCAGCTTGCCGGGGGTGAGTTCACCGCCGGGGTTGATCACCAATCTGACAATGCCGGTGCCGTCACGGGCGAAGATGGCGGCGGTGCGGGTGGCGCGCAGGAATTCAGAAACATCCACGGTGGCCCGGGTGCCGGTAGCGGTAGGAATCAGCTGTTCATATTGCGGGAAGGTTCCCTGGATAAGCTGGGAAACCAGTTCGATGTTCTTGAGCTTAAACAAGACCTGGCTTTTATTGGGATTGAGCACCATTTCCACGGGGTCATCCTGGTCTGCCATCAGACGGTTTAACTCTGCCATGGTTTTGGCGGGAATAATTACTTCTGTCTTCTGGGGCACAGGATTGCTCAGGTGTATTTTGTAAACGGCCAGACGGAAACCATCCGCGGCGGCCAGGGTCAGTGTGCTGCCTTCAAATTTGATGTTCACACCGGTCAGAACGGGGCGGCTCTCATCTGAGGCGGCGGCAAAAACGACGTGTGAAATAGCCTGACGGAGATTTTCTACATCGATGCTGGTGATCAGACCCTGCTCCACAGTGGGAATAGGCGGAAAATCCCGGGCATCCATACCACTGATGCGTGCTTCGTAGCGGGCACAGCGCAGGGAGAGGGTTTTGGTCTTGGGCGCCATGGCGATATCAACTTTGTCTTCGGGCAATGAATTGATGAACTCTGTCAGCAATTTGGCGGGAATGGTGATGGTCCCTTCCTCTTCAACTTTGGCTCCGATCCAGCAAACGATGGCCATTTCCAGATTTGTGGCTACCAACTTCAAGCGGGACTGATCGGTCTCCAGAAGGATGTTATTGGTGATGGGCAATGTGGCGCGGGCAGCGACGGCTTTTCCAACTATTCCCAGTCCCCAGTTTAAGTTTTCCTGCAAACATGACAGCTTCATTTTACGCCCCCAATTACGATCAAATTAATTTTTTTGTGATACTCAAGAAACATTTTTCAAAAGGACAGATGCGGACGCACTCTGCCGCATCAAACGGGTGTGAGCTAGATTATATAACAAAAGAGGGTGAGTAAACAAGAGGGCGAATTAAATCATCTAAAATATTACCGAAGGAGGGTACGTTAAATCAAATAATATC
>DAOUAU010000176.1:0-7501 GCA_034433195.1 Dehalococcoidales bacterium | reverse complement strand
CTGGAATATTACTCTGCCATATACGCTCCGCCGCAACAACAATTGAAACTTAAAGTAGCAGTATTAGGCTCCGGGCCGTCCGGTCTTTCAGCCGCCTATTTTCTTAGAAAGATGGGTTATACTGTGACAGTATTTGAAAAAATGGAAAAGGCCGGCGGCTTGCTTAGTTACGGCATACCCCCTTACCGTTTACCCAGGGATGTAGTCAACAGACAGATTGACGCTCTGTCCAATATGGGCATTGAATTCAGATTGAATGCCGGAGTTGGCACAGAAATCAGTTTGCAAGGACTGCTGACAGACTACGCAGCGGTTTATGCTGCCTGCGGGGCCTGGAAGGAAAGAGCGCCAGGTATAAAAGGCGCTGAATACATGCTTTCTGGTGCGCAGTTCTTGCGGCAGGCAAATTCAGGAGCCATTGCAAGTCCCGGAAAAAAAGTGGCGGTAATTGGCGGAGGGAATGTGGCCGTTGATGTAGCCCGTACCCTGCTGAGGCTGGGTTCTGATCCGGTGATCATCTACCGGCGAGGCAAAGCCGAAATGCCGGCTTTAAAAGATGAAGTGCTAAAAGCCGAAGAAGAAGGCATACAGATTCAATTTTTGACACTGCAGGTTGAAGTGCAGAAAAAGGGCGATAAACTGGCTCTGACATGTCAAAGAATGGAATTGGGGCCCATAGACGAATCCGGCCGGCGGCGTCCCATTGTTATTCCGGGCTCCGATTTTATTGCAGAATATGATGCCGTTATGACTGCTATTGGTGAAGAACCGGATATTTCCATTATTCCAGATGAATACTTAACTGAAAATGGAAGCCTGGCGGCTGAAGAAAATACCGGCTGGATATCGCAAAACTTTTTTGCCGGAGGCGATTTTGTGACCGGGCCTTCCACGGTCATCGCTGCTATCGCAGCCGGACGGAAAGGAGCGGCTGCAATCAACCGTTATCTCACCGGTAAGGAAGACCCACCTGGCGCCGCCAACAATTGGAATTTTACTGATGACGTTTCACAGAACTTCAACAGCCGGTTTCTGGTTCCAACCAAACGCAGTCAGACTCCCGAACTATCTATTGAAGCCAGGTTGGCGGGAGTTAATTTGGAAGAATCCGGCGGTCTTGAACCAGACGCGGTCACGCATGAGTCTAACCGCTGTTTAAATTGCAGTTGTGTATCTGTTAACCCATCTGATACCGCTCCGGTTCTGATAGTCCTTAACGCCAGGATTATTACTACCAAACGAATAATTGAAGCTCAAAAATATTTTGCCACCGGAATAGATCAAAGTACCATTCTGGAGCCGGATGAAATAGTAAAAGAAATATCAATACCACTGCCGGTAAAGGAGGCCAGGTCTGTTTTTACCAAATTTGCACTGCGAAAATCGATAGATTTTCCAGTGGTCAACTGTGCGGCAGTGATTGAACAAGATGAAGGAATAGTCAAAGCTGCCAGAATCTGTTTGAATTCAGTATATAATCAGCCGGTGCGGGTAACCGCTGCCGAAAGTTTCATTACAGGAAAAATTGTGGATGAAGAGACCGCCGAACAAGCTTCACAACTTGGTTTGAAACACGCCTTTTCTCTGGTAAACAACCAGTATAAAATCAAAATTGCCAGAACACTGGTAAAACGGGTTATTATGGCTTGTGTTCAAAAATGAATTCAGGTTTATAACCAGAACCCGGTAGTTCGGTAACTGGACCAGTAGATTTTCGTTTCAGAAAGGTATAATATTTATTGGCGGAATCGTTTGAAAACTAAAGTACTGATCTATAGCGCCAAAATATTAAACGCCATGGGCAATCCTGAGGCGGTGTATGCCCGGGGCAGTACTGTTGGCGAGTGTTTGGAAGATCTTGTCAGTCAGTCCCCTGGTGTGGAAAAGTTATTATTTGACAGGGGCCGCCAATTCAGACGTGAAGTGTATGTTTATGTTAACGCCGAGAGTTTGAAAAAAGTTGAATTATCCCGGTCAGTCAAGCCAGGAGATTTTATTATTATTGCCGTTTTGACAACCGGCGGATAAAATGATTAGTGGGTTATGAAATGAATTATTGGTCTAAAATGACCAGGTAAATTAATTGTAACTTATTTGTAACTATTTTGTAACCCTGATTACACCTATTTCTGATAAAATGGGCATCAGTTAGAAAATTATCCAGTGCTTTAAGGACAATAAAGCAGTGAAAGTGCTGTTTTTAGGTAGTTATATCCTGGCACAACGGATTATCACGGCCTTAAAAAGCCGTGAAAACGAGGTCAGTTATATTACAGATATCGATGTTGCCAAAACCCAAATCAAACAAAAATGTTTTGACCTGGTAATCATAGATAGCTTGATTCCAAAGGTTAAAGAAGTATGCCAGGGGATATGCGGATTGACATCTGTGCCAATAGTGATGCTGGTGAATCAGTTAGAGACTGACTGGAAAATGATATCGGAAATTCACTCTGACGGTTTTGTCACCACTGATGCCAGTGATACCGAAATACTGGCCAGGATCAAAGCTTTATACACCCGTTTCACGATCAAGTCTAAAAAAGCCACCGTGTAACCAAGCCGCCCGTAAAATCTAACTCACAATCAAAAAGGAGAACGATGCCTCGTTCTCCTTTTTGATTCTAACCGGTAATGCTATGCTTATAGTGCTTGATTATGATAATAGCGCAGGTATGATTATTTGGCCTTCTCCAATTTTTGAAAATTCTGGTTGTTTCCAATATTCGGATTATAATTGGGATTATCAGTCAGAACGTAATTTCCTGAATTATCCACCCAGACATTGTCATATCCGCTGGGAAGTTCGATATTCTTTTGTTCAAGCGGGTTGTAATAGCTATCCACTCCCCGTACATATTCGCTGAATTGACTGGATATGCGCTCATTGACAGCTTCCCGCTGTTGATAAAGGTTAAGGTTCTCCTCTCTGATTTCTCTGCCGGTTTGGGCGATGATGGAACCCAATTGGCCAATACTTTGTATTTGTTGAATATTCATCTTGATCAGGTATTCCACCACCTGCACGTATGTATTAAACCACTTGAGGTTCAATGTCACTGAATCCGATATGGTTTTCAGTATTTTGGCGCTGTTGTTCAGCTTGCCTTTTTCGGCTTTGTATGAAGCGATATAGTTGACGCCCCACATGATATTGGTTCTGGGACCATATATAGTTTGCAGGGGAATATAGCTGGCTTCCACTACACAAAAAAGTTCATCCTCTATGGTTTTTCCATTTTCAACGTACTCTGCGCGGACCTTGGCCGCTTCAGTGGAAGTTGGCACAGCGGTTGGTTTGCTGTTTTGAGAGGAATTAATAATATTGGTAATATCTTGTTCGGTGACAAATCTCAAATTATAGACATTTGAGCGGAAACGGGGAATCACTATCTGTTTCAAGGCATTGAGCGCAGAGACAGGCTCTTTCACTTCACTGCCGAAATACTTTGAACCGGCGGGAAACAACTGGGCAGTCAGGGAATTATCAGTCCAAAAAAAGCCCTGGTTGGGGAAAACCTGGAATTGTTCAGTACCGGCAGGGTTCCAAATTCGAAATCGCGATATGGCCGGCATGGTCGGACTATCCATCACCCAGTCAACTCCGCCTTCATATTGCCAATCGGTCGGAACCAGCACTTTGAAGGCTTCAATCCCGATGCCTTGTTTGTCCACAAAACTTACCGTTTTAAATTTCAAAATATTTCCGGTATCAGTAATTTTGACAGATTGACTCGTTTTTGAGCTTATGCCTGAGGGGGCGGTGGAATTGACTGATGGCGCACCGGTGCCAGTTATGGTTTTTGAAGAAGGGAAGAACGAAGCCGCGGTGGTGGGGCTTTTAGCCGCGCATCCTTCTATCACCGTCATGCCAGTGATCAAACAAACAGTCAAGGCTAATAACATCACCAGCCGGCTAATGTTCTTCAATAATTTTCGTCCTCTAAAATATTGGGTTATTTACCAAAAATCCTGGATTCCCCCATAGTATTGTGCGGTTTTCAAAAAAAGTCAAGACTACTACAACAAAAATACCCTGAAGAATATGTGATTCTTGACAATTAAGTGTAATAGGTTTATAAATTAAAGAAATGTGGGTACAACGAACACTTAATAGTATGTCAACAGGTGAATCAATATTTGTAATATTCAGATGAACAGCGGATTCAAATCATTGGCTGCGCATTGGACATCAAAGTTAGCTTTGATTTAATCAGGAAACAAGCTTGAACAGGCGGATGTAAGCACAGAATTGGAGCAGAGATGATTAACCCATTCAAAGGGCTATTACAGCAAATCAAATCAAGCAATCAACTCACTGTAGCAGCATACCGGTTTGTCACTCTGGCAATCGCGGCCATATTGATAATAATCAGTTCGCCTGATAGTTATTTTAAGATTAACCCCTTTGTTCTTTTGGGCGTGGCATGCGCAGAAGCCCTGATCATGTTAATCACACATCTCTTTTTTGTTAATAAAGTCTATCATATTGCAACGATTTCCAGTCTGGGATTAGAAGTGGTTTTTTGTATTCTGGTAATTGTGTATTCGGGAGCAACCAGCAGTCCATTTATACTTTACTCACTGTCTCCTGTTTTGACAGCAGCGTTGATACTGAACAAAAGGAGCACCGCGATCTTGGCCGTACTACTGGTAAGTGGTCTCTTTATCAGCCACATTTTTAATCCTTTCTACAACTTCATGATAAATGCGCTAACCGTAAGTACCCAATGCATCTACGTTGTGGCAACCGGTCTGGTGGGAGCATTGCCTTTCTTGATCAATGTGAATTTGAAACAACGTCTGGAAGATACGCAAGCACGGCAAGAAAGGTTAAGACTGTCACGTGAGATTCATGACGGAGTGGCACAGACGCTGATAGCTTTATCCTGGCAGTTCCAACAGGTACGGCGCAATCTGGCACAAAATAATGCTGATAGTGATGAATTGCAGAAACTGGAGAAACTGGCGGCTCAGGCGACCCGGGACATCCGTGAATCAATAGAAGTTCTGCGCCATTATGAAAGTAAAGGCAATTTTGTTTCCCTGCTGAAAGAGAGTTTGGAAAACTTGAAAAAGGACAGCAATATCGATATCGAACTGAACGTATCAACTGATAATATCAGGTTGGAGAATAATATAGAGGCCGAGACCATGCGGGTAATCCAGGAAGCCCTGATCAATATCAAGAAACATAGTGGGGCTACCAGAGTGCGGGTCAATCTAAACAAAACGAACGGCTATGTGTTAGCGGATATTATTGACAACGGAAGAGGATTTGAGTATTCCGCTCAAAAAACCGATAAGCCCAGGTTAAAAGGTCATTACGGGCTGAGCGTGATGCGGGAAAGGATGCATTCGATCAATGGAGATCTTTTGATATCCAGCAATCCGGGCCAGGGTACGGAAATACACCTCAAAATACCCTGTAAAATGAAAGGGGAATAATATGCCAAAAAATATCAGAGTGATGATTGTGGATGACCATTCAGCGATAAGAACAGGATTGGCGCATATATTAAGCGGCGAACCCGATATTGAAGTGATAGCCCAGGCCGCCGATGGGCAAGAAGCCATCGACAAATCTATGGAATTCAATCCAGAGTTAATTATCATGGATATTTCTATGCCCCGGGTAAGCGGGCTAGAAGCTACGCTGGCAATCAAAGAACGTTCCCCCGGCACCAAAATATTAATATTTACGGTCTCGGAAAGAGAACAGGACCTGTTCCAGGCTTTGAGATTCGGAGCAGAAGGTTTCATGCTTAAAGAGACCAATATCAATGAGATTCCAACGGCAGTTAGAAACATTGCCAAGGGTGAGACTATTCTTTCACCCATGGTGGCCAAAAAATTGGTGGATGAATTCCGTAATAAAACCAGTGAATCATCTCTGAGCACGCGCGAAGGAGAGGTTATCGAACTGGTCGGCGGAGGACTGACTAACAGCCAGATCGCCGAAAAGTTATATATCAGCGAAGCTACCGTACGCACCTATATCAATCGTGTTTTAAATAAACTTCACCTGAAAAACCGTGCTGAAGCGATTGCATACATACAGCGTCATCTTGTCAACCGTCCCACACTAAAAAGGGAATAGTTCACCGCAGCCTATGACTGTTTTCAAAGAATTGGTGTAAAAGAGCCGTTCCATCCTCTTTTTCAACCTTTCAACTGACCGGTTTTCCAGGCCGGTCCCGTCCGAAAAGAGATACGCCTTGATACACAGGCAAGACGTTGGCGCCTTAGCGGATCAAACAGGCTATTTTCATTTTTGTAGCAGCGTTGGTATGTAAAGAAATTCTCACAGACAAGACGAACGTATTATAACGAGTTAACCAGTCTGTCGGGCTTATATCCCAGGTCAGATTTGTGGAGTAAGTCTCACCGGGGTCTCACCTGTACTGCAGGAGCGCAGCTACTATTTGACCCTATCTCATCCGGGTTTCATCTTTAAGGGTACAACCTGATTTCCTCAGATTAGTTTCCTGACAAAAGTGTATATCTGAAGATCTTCGATGATACCGCATTAACGGCTTGTGTTTGGTAACGTGCCTGTTAGTAACTTGAAAACATCAATTCTTTTCAATAATGAATAAATCGTGTCACGATTTCATTAATTCCAAGCATGTATACTATATTCTATGATTACAATATCTATTACATCAAATCAACGCTTTTGAGGACATACAGATTTAAATAAATCTAATACTATGTATGATGCACATTGAAAATAATTGGTTTTTGATATCTCCTAAAATACTGGCGGGTAAACTTATATCTTATATCAGATAAATGGGTTCAATCCTGGTACTGGCAGGTATTTGAAAAAATATCGCGGAATTAAGTAGGAGGAATGCAATGAAGAGAATAATCATGGTACTCTCGTTAGTCATGGTTCTGTGCATGGCGCTGGCCGTGCCGGCCATGGCGGTCGGGCCTGGTGTGCAGACCTGGCAGCTGGACAGCACGGTAACCACCGCGGGTTATGAAATGGAAAAGAACGGCGGGCCTAATGATAACGGCCAGACCGGCCAGGTGACTCTGGCACCCAGTGGCTCCGCCATCTGGATCGCTGATCAGGTAGCCCTGGCTAATGTCACCTTCAGCGAAGGCGCCTGGCTCATGGACATCGCTACCGATGCTGACTGGGGCACTGCCGGTAATCTATGTGATGTAGAGATCGGGGAATGGGACGGATCAAATTTCACACAGCTGGCAACTGGTCCGTATGCTATGGAATATTCCATATTCCCAAATCCCACCTACAATGTGGTCAAGTATGTCGTTCAGACCGGCGCCATCACGGTTCAAAATGGCAACTGGCTGGCCGTCAAAATCACCAATAAATCTAATTTCGCACGCATTGTCTACACCGGTGAAGGTGGGTATGCTTCCTGCCTGAGCTCACCCAACAGTGATCCGGGATATCCGCTGCCTGAACTGGCTACCGCTATTTTGCTGGGCGCCGGTGTGCTGGGACTGGGCGGGTTCATTATGA
>DAOUAU010000175.1:0-1784 GCA_034433195.1 Dehalococcoidales bacterium | reverse complement strand
AGTTCCGGGAGGTCAATGCGGGCAGACAATTTTTCAATACGATCCATCTTTCTCACTCTTTTGAACAAACTCATCAAGCCTTACCGAACAGAAACATAATAGAACATATGTTCTTATTTTGTCAATAAGCTGATGTCAGTGATTTTTAAGAGGGGTTTGATATTTCTGCGGAAGCCGGCCGGTTTGACGCGGCAGCGCAGCAAAAGCAGTCAGGTCAAGACTCCAAAGGTTTCAACCAATGGCCATACCAGGGATATTGTAAGAGCATCCGGCGCCCGCATGGTGAACCGGATAAACAGGTTATTGTGTACCATCACGGTCACAAAAAGGCGATATGGCAGTGTGGCTGCGCTGATGGCGGCGCCCTGAGCGGGGGTTTTTCCAGCCGGGCGGCATCCTGAAAATATTTTCCTGACAGGTGTCACCCTGTTAGAAAAGGGGCACGGAGAGCCGCCTGCAGAGGACTTTTTGTTTTATGACGTTGGTGTTTTGTGACCTTTTTGTGAGGATCAGTGCGGCTTTTGTGGCTATTTTGTGATCATGCAGCGGTAAAATCAGAATACAGGATTTATCTTCTATCTTGCCGTGGCGGTTTGGATGGCAGGGGTCCGGGTCTCCGGTGGCAGCGCGGTTTGCCTGACCGTTCTGTTCCTGGGCGCCCCACCGGCGCAGGGGAGCGGCTTCCTGTCATCCATGCTGGCCGGCGCGCATCTCTATGCAAGGCCAGGCCTTGCATGGGGGCACAGGCCGCCAATTTTCTTCAACCTCTCAAAGCACCCACTGCGAAACCGCGTGCCATGGTTGATTTTCCGCCGGTTCATGTTACAATAATGCTGTAGGTTTATCTAATCTTTCCGGATATTAATTTCCTTTCAGTTGCAATCAAAACATCAATTACGACACACCTTGTCGCATATCCATGCTATAATGAGGAAAATCATACCGGGAGGGCATCCGCCGAAATGTCAAATGAACGAAACCGCGCCGCCCGTCTTTCCCTGATCCAGCATTTCATGCACAAGCATCCGGCCGGCCTGACCTGCAAGGAACTGGCAGGAATGTGTGATACCACGGTCAGGACCATCCAGCGTGACCTGCTGATATTGCAAAGTGAATTGCATGTGCCCGTCACCGAAAACACCCGCGGCCGTTACGGCATTCTGAAAGACCATATTTTGCCACCGGTGGCCTATACCCTGTATGAGACGCTGGTTTTGTTTTTAGCCGCCCGTTTAATGATCCGGCAGACCGATGAGGGCAACCCGCACATTAAAAGCGCGCTGGAAAAGCTGGTCAGCATGATGCCCGGCCCGCTGGCGGCCCAGCTTGATCAGAGCGTGAAATATTTGGGGCAGAAACAGGTCAATGTGCAGGATGTGGAAATATTTGAAAAAATCTCCATGGCCTGGAGCACCAGGAAAAGGCTGCGGATAATTTACAAATCGATGCACCGCCGGAAAACCGAGGAATGGCGGGTGAACCCGTATTTTGTGGAAATGACCGGGGTGGGCTTTTCAATTTACCTGATCGGTTACGCCGAAAGCGGGGCTCAGGCCGGCATCAATACCTTCAAGCTGAACCGCATCCAGGAAGTGGAAATACTGGATGAAGATTTTGAAATACCCCGCGAACTAAAAATGAATGAATTATTAAGTTCAAGCTGGGGCGTGATGTGGGGAGAAAACGTGCGGATCAAACTGCGGTTTTCAGCGGCGGTGGCCCCGCGCGTCAGAGAATCCATATGGCATCCCTCACAGGTGATTGAGGACAGCGCGGACGGCGGC
>DAOUAU010000174.1:0-4040 GCA_034433195.1 Dehalococcoidales bacterium | reverse complement strand
AAACGTCTCCATGAGTAACAGTATTCGGGATAATTTATATGTAAATATGCATTGCGGCTATTAAATCCGGCTATTCTCACTCACCATAGAGGTAATAGGCAGAGCAAGCCCCTTCGGAAGACACCATACAGGGCCCTACCGGATGCTCAGGAGTACAGGTTTGCTTGAACAAGGCGCAATCAGGCGGAGTTTTAATTCCACGCAATATCTCGCCGCAGATACAGCCGGATGTCTCGACCGGCTCCAAACGGAGGATTTCGAAGGCCCTCCCGGCATCAAATTTGCGGTAGTCATCTTTAATACTCAGACCGCTGGCGGGCAGAATGCCCACTCCGCGCCAGTTAGCCTGACCAATCTCAAAAACCTGATTCATCAATTTCAAGGCTACCAGATTGCCTTCCGGACGGACTACCCGCCGGTAGGCAGTTTCAACCTGCGGGCTACCGTTTTCTATCTGGCGTACCAGCATATCCACTCCCAGCAAGATATCGTTGATCTCAAATCCCGTCACCACACAACCGATAGCATAATCCCGCGGAATAAATGCGTATGGCAAAGAGCCAATCACAGAGCTGACATGGCCGGGACAGATAATACCGTTTATATTCGTTTCGCCGGCATCCAGAATGGCTTTCATGACCGGTGGAGTCAATTTATGGCATGAATACACCAGATAATTGGGAAGGCCTTCTTTAACCGCCTGTAAAATCGAAGCGGCGATAGTTGGAGCGGTGGTTTCGAAACCGATACCCACCATAACCACTTTTTTCAGGGCATTTTGGCGTGCGATGTCCAGAGCTTCCAAAGCTGAATAAACAATTCGGATCTGGTTACCGTCAGCCCGCGATTGCTGCAAACTGCAGCGGCTGCCCGGAACCCGCAATAAATCACCAAAGGAACAAATAATGACATCGGGCTGTTGCGAGATGGCAATTATTTTATCGATATCCTCAGTAGCTGTGACACACACCGGGCAACCTGGTCCGGAAAAAAGCTGCACAGTCGGCGGCAGTAACTGCCGCAAACCGTTTTTAAGAACCGCCACGGTATGACCACCGCAGAATTCCATCACCCTGATCGGCCGGGTGGAACGCCGGGTGATATCCCTGAGCAGTTGCTGAGCCAGGCGCGTTTCCTCAGTGATCATCATGCATCATGTTCTCCATTTGTTGAAACAAGGCCAGCGTCTGTTCGGCTTCCTCCTTGTCTACCACACTGATGGCATACCCGGTATGCAATAGCACATATTCGCCCACTTTTACATCAGGAGTGAGCTCAATACTGGCCTTATAAATGGCACCCCCGGAATCTACCTCAGCTTGATTGCCATGAATTGACCTGACTATCATAGGAACGGCTAAACACATTTTTTTACCTCAAAACCTGGTTGTGAGCTTTTCCCGAAACACTCAAAACAAAGGTATTTTACCCTGTAATTCTGATTAATTGCCATAGATTGTAAAAGATAAAATCAGCCAGACCTGACGGAATGGGCCGCAGGTCCAGGAGCGGTGTAACTGAAGTTGGCTACCACGGCCTGACCCAGGGACACACAACCATCATTAACCGGTAAATGCTGATGCCATAACGGTTGAAAACCGGCGGCTTGCAGCCTGCCAGAAATTCCATTGATTAACCGCCTGTTCTGGAAAACACCACCGCTCAAGGCAACTTGTTTTACACCGCATTCAACCGAAATCTGCGTTACCACTCTCATCATAATACTTAGCAAGGTATTATGGAACCTGGCAGATATTTCGGCGGCAGTGTGACCCTTTCGCATATCAACCAGGATAGCATCGAAAAGTCCGGCTAATTTGATGATCTGTGTTTCGCCTTGAAAAACGATTTGGAAAGGATACTCTTCCAGGGTATGAGAGCTTTCAGCGGCCGCTTCCAGTTCGATGGCCGCCTGACCTTCATAATTGACCTGCCGGCAGATGCCGAGCAGAGCGGATACAGCATCGAAAAGGCGGCCGCAGCTTGAGGTCAAAGGGGTATTAAGATGCCGGTCAACCATGGTTTTTATCAATTCAAATTCGATTTCGTCAATTCCTGGCACGGGTGGCAAACGGGCTGCCAAAGCCGGCGCGCCAATCAGAGCATAAAGATAGCCGATAGCGGTGCGGTAAGGCTTACGAACAGCCAGATCGCCGCCCGGCAGTGGCAAATATTCCAGGTGCCCTTTTCTGCGAAATCCCTGGTAATCCGCCAGCATGAATTCTCCACCCCAAATATTCCCATCCGTGCCGTAACCGGTACCATCCAGGGCTACTCCGATGACCGCTGTATTAACACCGTTCTCAGCCATACAGCTTACAATATGGGCATGGTGGTGCTGAACCCCGATCACTGGCAGATGAAGCCTCTCTGCCTCATTCCAGGCCCAGCGCGTGGACAAATAATCAGGGTGCATATCACAGGCAATCACCTGCGGTTGAATACGGAAGAGTTTTTGGTACAAACCGATGGTATTTTCAAAATGCTCCGCAGTCTCCTGGTTCTCCAGGTCACCGATGTGCTGACTGACAAAGGCGTGATTGTCCCGGGTCAGGCAAAATGTGTTTTTAAGCTCCGCTCCGCAGGCCAGAACAGGCCTGGACTGGAAAGGCAGATGAATGGGATAGGGGGCATATCCGCGAGCCCGCCGCACTATCACGCTGATACCTTCTTGCACCGTCACTACACTATCGTCATAGCGTGAATGAATATCCCTGTCATGTAAAATAAAATAATCGGCAATTCCACCCAGCCGCTGCAAAGCCTGAAGGTTATCTTTGGCGATCGGCTCTTCGCTAAGATTACCGCTGGTCATGACTAAAGGCAAATCAGCCTCCTGTATCAAAAGATGATGCAGTGGCGTACAGGGCAGCATAATGCCCAGATGGTGTAACCCGGGAGCTACCTGGGGCGCCAGACCAACAGCCATTTTCATTTTTAGCAAAACGATCGGAGCAGAGACGGCGGTGAGAGCTTCAATTTCAGCCTGGTTGATTTCACAATATCGGAGGGCGGTGTCCACATCTTTGAGCATCACCGCCAAAGGCTTGGAAGGACGATGTTTGCGCTGCCTGAGTTTCTCAACCGCGGCCTGGTTAGAGGCGTCACAAGCCAGGAGGAATCCGCCCAGGCCCTTGATGGCTAAAACCTGTCCGCAACGAAGCAATTCTGCCGCTTTTTGAAACACGTCTTTGACCGGTAGTCTGCCCCCCGCGGCATCCGTTAATTCAAGGTGCGGTCCGCAGACCGGACAGGCGTTCGGCTGGGCATGAAAACGGCGGTCCAGGGGATCATCATATTCGCGCCGGCAATCCGGGCACAAGCTGAATTTTTGCATTGTGGTACGCGGACGGTCATACGGGATGTCCTGGATAATGGTAAAGCGCGGCCCGCAATTGGTGCAGTTGGTGAAAGGATAACGAAAACGGCGGTCAGCCGGATCAAATATTTCTGACCGGCAATCCGGACAACAAGCCAGGTCAGGAGAAACCAATTGATACTCATTTTGCTGAACGATACTGTCCACAATACTGAAGCCGGATAAGCCTTCAAAAGGCGCCGGTCCGGCAGTGATGGACTCAATACGGGCAGCCGCAGGGGGATTTTGGCGCAGTTGTTCAAGAAAATCCTGAAGGCTTGCGTCAGTTCCCTCCAGGTGAATCGAAACATCCCCGGAGGTATTGAAAACCCTTCCGGCCAGAGCCAGCTGAGCAGCCATGCGATATACCAGAGGACGGAACCCAACCCCTTGCACTACCCCTTTGACACTGATCTGTAAAGCTCGGCCGGGCATTTTATCTGACCCGCTTAAGCTGGGACTTCAGCCAACTGATCCATTCTTCCAAACCCTGGCCGGTACGGGCTGAGATGGGCAGAATGGCGGCTGCGGCATTCAGTCCGGCCACCACCTCTTTAAAAACCTGGATATTAAAATCTGAAAGTGGTAAATAGTCCATTTTACTGATGATCACCGATTGGGAGGTGGTAAACATGAGAGGATATTTATAGGGCTTGTCATGGCCTTCCGGAACACTTAACAA